>DASXIL010000715.1:0-2536 GCA_036497985.1 Candidatus Angelobacter sp.
GCGTATGCCTCCCGTCGCAGCACCATCACTTCGGCTGCATCCGAAATCGATGCGGGAGCGGCACTCCGGGCCAGCGCGATCTCAGCCTTCTCGTCTGGAATCAAATACTGATCGAGAGGAGCCATCACCGGATAGGGACCCTTCACCGCTTGCGCTCGCACATGGAACGCCCCGAGGAGAAGAATTGGAATTACGAAAGCTAACGTTGTGATATCGATCTTGTTCTTCCGCATTCGAGTCACTGTTGAGAAGCAGTTGTACATGGTTTTGATCCCCCAACCGTCAGGCTGCGCAGCGCCTTATTGATGATGGTACCCGATCGTCCCGGCGAACGCGCTGCATCTGGCATCTGCCGTACCGTCCGACTCGTCGCCTACTCTTCCAAAGGGCGCCTTGCGGACGACTTGATGTACCAATGGAAGAGTGGCGCGTAATCCGGACGGAGCAAATGTACGACATGCCGACATCCATGTAAGTCATTGTCAAGAGAAAAAACAATTCTCCTGGCGCGCTACGGAGGAGCGCGCGAAACCGAACATGTTCGGAGCTAGCAGTTCGCAGCGTGTGCCTCTCGGCAGTGGTTCCTGCCTTCGCAGAACCAGACATCCATTTGCTGTCTCGGGCCGGGAGGCCTTCACAGAAGATTGAGTTTGTGTTCACTGCCAGTCCCGAAACAATCCGGTGGAGCCTGGGGAGATTGCTCTCCGTCGCTCAGTCGGCAATCGGCAGGACCTGGCAGCTCTGCGCACCGCGTAATTCCGTGTTTTTTCCTGGGGTCAGCGGTTTATGCCGCTACCGTGCTTGGATTTTCTGAAGGTACGAAGGCTTTCTGGCGGCGATCCACCGCTAACAGATAAGCCACCATCTTTCGGGCCACAGCCAACGTCGCCCGATTGCCATTCCCCTTCTGCTTTTCCTTTTCATAGACCAGAGCCAGTTCGTGGTTTTGCCGGGGTGCCAGCTTGGCGGCCTCCACCAGCACACGCTGGATATGCTTGTTGCGTTGTTTGGAGATCGGCGTGCGCATGACCTTGTCGGCGGAGCTCTTCTCCTCCCCGCACAATCCGCAGTAGCTGATGGCCTGCTTCAGCGAATGAAAGCGTGTCACATCCCCGATCTCCAGCGCCCACGTCAGCGCGGTGATGGGTCCTACTCCGGGAACCGTTCGGAGTCGTTGGATCCTCTCCGCCAGCAGCGGGTCGCGATTGAGAGAACTGACCAGCGTGTAATCCGTTTTCTGACACCTTACAATGGTTTGCCGGCTCAGTTGCAGCAACGGCCGGATGCTTTCCGGAACCTCCTTGTTGGTGGAAAGCAATTCACGGAAATACCCCACTTTGTGCAGCTTCTGTTTGTTATGGCTCACCCCCGTTTCCATCAGCAAGCCCGAGATCCGGTTCTTCATCTGCACCATCTGGCGCACCAGCAAGTGTCGGTAGCGCAGGCTGCGGCGCCGATCCCGAATCTCACGGGAAGCCATGTGGCATTCCGGCAGGAAGTCGCACCGGAGGCAGTCGGCGATTTTGCCGGCGTCAATCCGATCGTTCTTCTTTTTCGCCGCGGCGATGGCACGCAACATTAGCGGGTGTGCGACCTTCACCTGTTCCGCGTGCGGCAGCAGGTGATCATAGATCCAGCCGGTGAAGATCGTCGCCTCCATC
The DNA here is from genome assembly GCA_036497985.1 of Candidatus Angelobacter sp. GTDB lineage: Bacteria > Acidobacteriota > Terriglobia > Terriglobales > Acidobacteriaceae > Angelobacter. The sequence continues at coordinate 1,662 of DASXIL010000715.1, forward strand.
GCCATCATCCGTGGCTGAGGCAGAGTCTTCACCCACTCGTCCAGTTCCTTCCGCGTTGCTCCAATCGTCCCTTCGCTGTGAATGCGCCCGCCGGCATCCTTTACGCAATAGCTGATCGTCTTCTTGTGAACGTCCAATCCGATGTAATACATATATTTCCTGAGGAGCCTCCTTGGTTGTTCTCTGAATCAACGTCCCCGTTGAGTTCAGCTTTTTTGTACACCACGTGCTCCTCCTCTGACTTAACATTCAATACGGACAGGTGGATTTCCGGACCGAAGCCCGTTTTCCGATACGTATCCGATTGGACCTGCACAAATGACGCTGGATGAGTGCTTTGCCCGTTATTGGCAGTTGAGATCATCCTTCATTGAAGGATAAGCGGGACCCACTCGCCGTTTCCCATCGCCTGCATTCTGCAGCAGTTTGTCGCTGGTGGGTTGCGTAACGGACGGGCGCTGCGCTGTGAGACCGCCATCAAGAGTCAAGGACTGTCCTGTGTAATAAGACGATCTGTCCGAAAACAGCCATGCAACTGCATCGGCGATCTCCTCAGGGCGTCCAATGCGGCCGATGGGATGCACTGCACTCATCCTGTCGAGTGCCTCTTGAGTGCCAAACACGTCGAGCAACATCTCCGTCCTAACGGCGCCAGGACTCACTGCATTCACGCGAATACCACATCGCCCGTATTCGATCGCGGCGGTTTTGGTCAAGCCAAGCACAGCGTGTTTGCTGGCGACGTATGGGCCGGCGGTTGGAAATGCCAGCAGGCCACCAACTGAGGCAGTATTGACGATTGAGCCTCCCTGCCTTTGCGCCATCATCTGTTTAACCTCATCCTGCAGCAGAAGAAACAGGGCTTTTACGTTCAC
>DASXIL010000716.1:0-6083 GCA_036497985.1 Candidatus Angelobacter sp.
CGCAGCAACAATCTTTCCGTCTTTCAATATCACTACAGAGTTCTCAATCGCCGGCTTGCCCGTGCCGTCAATCAGTCTGCCGCCCACAATCGCCGTCACCGAAGAAGTTTGTGCGGTAAAGCCTGCTGCGACCTTCGCCAGGTTGGCCATGCCATCGCGTGCGGCGTCGGCCACAAAAGTTGCAAGGCCATCTTCATAGCCATCTGCCACGGCTTCAAAGTGGTCCATTTCGGCATCCACGCTCACCAGCGCTACCAGATGGTCCTGCCCATCCATCCATAGGGATTCCATCCCCCAGATCAAGCCCCGTATAGAAAGCTTGTGCAGTTTTATCTGTCGCTTGCCGATAGTGAATCTCTCCGTGCCCTGATCCTGGATTTGCACTTCACCGCGCGGAAGAGTTTTCAATGTCTTTGGGCTGCCGTGCGAATGCCAGTAACGTACCAGCATCATTTGCATTGAAACTGGCGCATAGCCCTGGATATCGAAGAAGTTCTCGCCCGGCGGGATGGCCACCGCTCCCGCACTGCGACCATGCACCGCGTCTTCAATCGAAGAAAAGCGGGATATCTTGCCCTTGATTTGAAAGTCTAACGGAGTCAGGTCCTTGTCCATCGTGAGTGAGGCTGTCAGGGGAACCGGCGTTCCGCGATCGGTAAACTTGAAATCTGCCTTCAGCGTCGCTTCATTTGGAGCGTGGGTCAGCGTGTAGGTTTCTTTGCCGATCAGCTGCTCGAATTTATGTAAATTGAAAGTGCCCTGCTCTATTGCATGCGCGGTCTGCGCCCATCCGCACACACATACCAACATCACAAGCGCAAGGGAAACCCGCCTGACTGCTTTCACAAATCACTCCTTGATTTTCGGATAAATGCCGTTCTGCTCACCCAGCCAGCGCATGCCGCAACGCGGCCCGTGCCAGCGTCCGCGTGGAATCAAGCGCCGGCAATGGCGATTCATTCTCATTGACCAGCAAGGGAAGCTCAGTGCAGCCCAGCACCACAGCGTCGCAACCTTGCGTTTTGAATGACTCAATCACCTGCTCAAAATAAAACAGCGACTCTGGCGTTGGCAGGCCACGCACCAGCTCATCAAAAATAATCGTATTAATCTGTTCCTGCTGTGCCTTCGTGGGTCGCATGTAGGCCATGCCCATCTGATCCAGCTTCTCCGGATATACCGGCCCACTCACCAGAAACTTTGTCCCGGTAATCCCCAGCTTCCTGAACCCTTTGCGTTTTGCTTCCTTACCGACCTCTTCAGCAATGTGCAGCCAGGGCAGCGGTGATCGCGGCAAGACAAACGGCAGCGCCTCATGAATCGTGTTGTCCGGACAGATCAGGAAATCAGCGCCGGTGCGCTTCAATGCTTCCGCCGACCGCAACATCAACTCAGCTACCGGCTTCCATCCTGCTCCAGAGTCAATCGGCTTCATATATTCGGCCAGCGCGATGGTGTGCATCGTCACTTCAGGGTGCATGTGCCTGCCCATCAGTTGCTCAGCTTCCAGACAGATCGTCTGATAGCAAAGCGCCGCTCCCTCCGCGCTGCAGCCAACAATGCCAATGTGCTTCGTCATGCCATAAAATCAATCTGCTGCATGAAGCGCAGCTTCTTTTCCACCGGCAGAAAGGACGCTTCAATGGAGTTGCGCGCCAGCTCACGCAGATGTTCCTCAGTAAAGTTGAATTCCTGCTGCGCGATTTCGTACTCCTTGTTGAGAGAAGTCTGGAACATCGCAGGATCGTCAGAGTTCAGGGTAATCATCAGCCCTTCATCAAAAAACTTCTTTACCGGATGTTCCTGCATCTCCTTGCATGCGCCTGTCCGCAGATTGCTGGTGATGCAAATCTCCACCGGGACCTGCTTTTGCGCCATTACTTCCATGAGTTCAGGATCGTTAGCCGCAGAGAGTCCATGCCCAATGCGCTCCGCGCCAATATTCAATGCTCCCCAAACCGATTCCGGCCCCGTGGTCTCACCAGCGTGCGCTGTCAACCGTAGCCCATTGTCGGCGGCTTTCTTATATAGATCGCGAAATCCCTCTGCCGGCCCGCGCGCTTCGTCACCGCCAATGCCGATGCCCACAACGTTGCGCTCACGCAGTCGCGCTGCCAGATCAAAGACCTCTGCTGCCGCCTCCGGACCAAAATGCCGTACCGCATCAAAGATCCAGAGCAACGACACGCCAAAGTCGCGCTGGCCGCGCTCGCGCCCACGCTCCATGCCTTCGAAAATCGGCTCCACCGGCTGCCCTCGCCAGCGAATCACACCAATGCTTACATACACCTCGGCATGGACAACATTCTGCTGGCGCAGCTTCTGCATTAGCCTGTAGGTCACAAGCTCGTAATCTTCCGGAGAGCGCAACCGCTCCGTCACGGACTTGAAGGCCATCAGGAAACCATTGAAATCCTTGTAAGAATAAAGACGCCGAACGTCGTCTTCGGTAAGCACATCACCGCTGCCGGCAACGTCATAGCGATTGTTTTCGGTCGGCAGTGGCGTGTTGTAACGGCGGCTCAACTCCGCCAGAGTTGCAGGATCAACGCTGCCTTCCAGGTGCAGGTGTAATTCCGCTTTCGGCAGCGACTGAATGAACGATTTAGAAGCCATCACCCTTTGCCGACAGGAACGTTAGCTGGCGCAAACTCGCTGTGGCGACGGCTGTACAGCCAGTAGATCACCATGCCAATAGCCAGCCATCCGAAGAAACGCAGCCAGGTAATCACGAGCAGACCCGCCATCAATGAAACGCATAGCACCACGGAAATGATCGGAAAGATCGGCACCCAGGGAACCTTGAATCCTCGCTGGCGGTCAGGTTGCGCGTTGCGAAGGAAAAGTACCCCCAATGAAACGAGCACGAAAGCGAAAAGCGTTCCAATGTTTGAAAGATCGGCCGCTTCGCCAATGTCCACCAGCCCGGCAGGTATCCCTACCGCAGCGCCGGCAATCCAGGTTGACCAGTGTGGAGTTTCGAACCGGCAAAGGTCTGAGAACAGTTTTGGGAGCAAGCCGTCGCGTGACATGGCAAACCAGATTCTGGTCTGGCCATATTGAAAGACCAGCAGCGAGGAAATCATTCCTGTCAGAGCGCCGATCACAATTACGGCCTGAAAGAAGCGGCTGGTTCCCATTTGTTGCAATGCATAGGCCACCGGAGCGGAAGCAGCATCGGCGTTCGTGGCGAAGATGCTGTATTTCTGCATCCCCAGCAGCACCAGCGCAACGCCGATATAAAGGACCGTGCAAATTACCAGCGATGCGATGATTCCGAAAGGGATATCTTTCTGCGGATTTTTTGCCTCTTCGGCTGCGGTTGATACGGAATCGAAGCCGATATACGTAAAGAAAATGATCGCTCCACCGGAAATCACTCCCGCAAATCCAGACGGTGCAAATGGATGCCAGTTCGCACGGTTCACCAGCATTCCGCCAACCACCAGGAATGTAATGATGGCGCCGATCTTTACCAGCACCATAATGTTGTTGGCCCCCGCCGATTCGCGAATGCCCCACACCAGAAGCACGGTCAAAATGAAAACAATGAGAAACGCAGGGACGTTAAAGTAAGCGCCCGACCAATGCCCGCCAGTCCAAACCGGCGACGACCAGCTATCCGGTATATGGAGCCCAAACGAGGTGAGCTGGGCTTTGAGATATCCACCAAAGCCGACTGCTACAGCCACGTTGCTCACGGCATATTCCAGAATCAGGTCCCAGCCAATGATCCACGCGATCAATTCACCCAAAGTGGCGTATGAATATGTGTACGCGCTTCCAGCTATCGGGATCATCGAGGCGAGCTCGGCATAACACAGTCCAGCGAAACTGCACGCAATCGCTACCAGAAGAAATGAGATTGCGATTGCCGGTCCCGCCGGCGGACGTCCGTGCAGAAGCACGCCGGAAAGATTCCCGTGCTGAATCAAATTCTGGAAGACGTCCAGCACCTGTGCATGCAGCAGAGAAGGCGTGGAATATTCTCCAGCCGCGGCGGTGCCGGTCAGAACAAAAATTCCCGAGCCGATGATCGCGCCGATGCCAAGCGCAGTCAGCGACCACGGGCCCAGAGACTTTGGCAGACGATGCCCAGGCCTTTCCGAATCAGAAATCAGCTTGTCAATAGACTTCTTGGCGAAGAGTTGGCTGGCCAGAAAGGCCTCCTTAAGAACGAGAGACGCAAGTTTTGGTCCTGAAAAAACAGCGATGCGGCGTAGAAACGCGGCGTACAAGCGCACCAAGGCGCTTCTACGCCCGCATCAATGCTTTAGCGCTTGGCCGTGCCGCGAGCCATTTTCTTTACCTTGGGCTTCTTGGAGCCGCGCGCGTATTCGCGGGGCTTCTTGGGCACCTGCTTCTTGCGCGCCGTGCGCTTTGATTTCTTGCGTTCTTCCTTGCTCAGTGCCTTCGTATTTGCCATGTACCTGTCCTAGTTTTAAAGATATGTCGCGAAAATCCTTACGCCCTCTCCAGGTGCGCGTATTTTTCCACCAGCTTTTTCAATCCGAATCGTGGAAATTGTACCGTAATCTTGGCGTTTTCTCCTTCACCTTCGCGCCGGTACACTACTCCCTCGCCATATTTCGGGTGTTTCACGCGCTGTCCGGGACGAAAAGAGCTGCCGCCCTCCGCCTTCTCCACCGGAATCTGTGGACGGTTGAACTTCTTGCCGCGCGAAGCAAAGAAGTCGGCAATGTTGTCAATGGAATTGTACTTGGGACCAGTATAGCCGCCGTTCAACCCCGACCCGCGCAAAGGCGGCGCAGTCCGGGGGCCCCGGGGTTTGGATCCGTACGACGTCACGCTCTGGTCTTCGTCTTCATAGCTGTAATGGCGCTCCCCGTAATCGGCGCTTTGATACGAAGCGGCTTGTCGCGCACGCGACGAGGTCCCCAGCTCTTCCAGCAACTGTGGCGGCACTTCTTCCAGAAATCTTGATGGCACCGTCGCGTCCGGCATGTCCGTGCCGTAACGCCGCCGATAGCGGGCATTGCTCAGCACCAGATGGTCCATGGCGCGCGTCATGCCGACATAGCAAAGCCGGCGCTCTTCTTCCATCTGGTCAGGATCATTGAAGGCCCGCGAGTGCGGAAACAACCCTTCTTCCATACCGACCAGAAAGACTAGGCCGAATTCCAGGCCCTTGGCCGAATGCAATGTCATGAGCGTGACCGTGCCGCGCGGATCGTATGTATCCACATCGCTTACCAGCGCAGCGTGGTCCAGAAATTCCGCCAGCGTCTCGCCGCGATCGCGTGAATCCATTGCGGCATTCACCAGTTCGCGCAGGTTATCGATGCGCGCCAGCGAATCCGGTGTGGCCTCTTCTTCCAGTTGCTTGATGTACCCAGTGCGGTCAATCAGAAACTTGAGAATCTCAGGGATCGAAGCCGGTCCGCCGGGAGCGCGTAAACCTTCAACGGCTTCTGCCTTCTCGCCGCCTTCAGCTAAGGATTCTGTCATCTCGTCGATGGCTGCTATTTCTTCCTCTTCCGGCTCGTCATTTGCGCCGAAATCAAAACTGATGTTCTCCCCCAGTTGCGCAGGCTCGAAAGAAACATCCGCCTCTTCTTCTTCGGGCTTTCTCCGTGCCTCCGTGTCTCCGTGGTAGGTTTGTGCCGTCTCCGCCACGCGCTCGCCAAACGTCCCCAGCAGCATGGCTCGAGCGTCTTCAATCAGGTCTTTAAAACTTTTCAAAGCCGCACAGGCACGCTGTGGTAGAAGCCTGCGCTCAATGGCCTCACTGATGGCCGACCACAGTGACATCCCTGTCTCCAGTGACAGCCGCTCCAGCGTTTCTATCGTCGATTTGCCGATGCCTCTGGTCGGCGTGTTGATCACGCGCAGCAGCGCAATTGAGTCCTGCGGATTGTTGATCAGCTTCAGATAGCTGATCATGTCCTTGATTTCAGCGCGCTCATAGAAAGAAAAGCCGCCGACCACCTGATAAGGCAGCTGATAACGCCGCATGGCCTCTTCAACCAGCCGGGACTGCGAATTCAGGCGGTAGAGCACGGCCACGCGCACATCTTCCGCGCCTACTTCTTTCATCTTCTACAGATAGCGCGAAATATAGT
>DASXIL010000717.1:0-14022 GCA_036497985.1 Candidatus Angelobacter sp.
GATAGATGACCGGGACGTGGACAACGAGCTCCTCGAGTATGTGGCTGTGAAGATTATGGAGCAACGGGGAGGCCCCGATCCCAGAGAATTCTCTGATCGCAACCCCGATGCAGGTCCCCGCGGCGAACCTTTCGACGAAGACACCGTCACCGATGTGTGCCCAAAGCTGGCATCGCTGTTTTGGCAGGACAAATAGCGGGCCTGAGGCGAGTTTATCGTATCGCCCGCGCGTCTCCTTCTTCGATTTTTTGCAGCTCTCTGGGATGCACATACAAGCGCATGTTGGTCTTACCTTTGCCGTTGGGAATCCAGAAGAAAGCCAGCCTCAAATGAGAACGGAACAAGGCGACAAAGCCGAAGAGCGCGAACAACATTGCATAGACAAATATTGCGAGGTCCTGCAATCGGGGTTGGTGGGATTGTTTCAGGCCGTCAAACATCACCACGGCCACAATCACCATGAGCAAAAACATAGGTAGCAGGAGCTTAAAGACGATCATGAGGCGGTCGAAAAAATCTGGCCTCACCCGGACCATCTCTTCCGGCAAAAAGCTGTATTGGAAGCGGTTCCCTCGGTAGCAACCGACGCGGCCTCGCAGAGGACATAACACCACTTGCCGCTTGCGGCGTCGAATCTCATACCACACGGCCAGCGCTGCCGGCACGGTTGCGCCCAGGCCAAAAAGCATGGTATTCCAGGCAAGTTCAGGGATGTCGCGCACCAGCAGATAGAAGAGCCAAATCAGGCCGCAGAGCAGCCACAACGCCTGTGGTCCCCAGGTAAACGATTCTCGCGCACAGCGGTTTTCTATCTCCGCCTGATCAAGCCGGGGAGGAAAGTCGAATGTGCAGACCGCTGGCTGGGAATCCATGGTGAACTAATATGCCATGAATTGGGCTTGGAAGGGCGGCGCGGTTTTCTTGCTTCCTCAGCGCCTCCGTGGTGGATTGAGATTTTGCGTTACCATTCTCTATGGGAGGCACGCAATGTCCATCCGTCCTGTCAAGAAGCTGATCAAGTCCAAACCCACCATGGAAGGCGCGGGAGTCCATCTGCGGCGCGCCTTCGGTTTCGGCAACACCTCTGACTACGATCCCTTTCTTCTGCTCGATGATTTCCGCAACGAGCTGCCTGAGGATTACCTCGCGGGATTTCCGTGGCATCCGCACCGCGGCATTGAGACCATTACTTACGTTCTCGCCGGGACAGTCGAGCACGGTGACAGCATGGGCAATCGCGGCGCCATCGCCTCCGGAGACGTGCAATGGATGACCGCCGGCAGCGGCATCATTCATCAGGAAATGCCCAAGGGCGATCCCACCGGACGCATGCATGGCTTCCAGCTCTGGGCTAATCTTCCTTCGGCGCTCAAGATGACCCCGCCGCGTTACCAGGAAGTAAAGGCCGCGGAGATTCCTGAAATCACAGATGATGACGGAACGCATGTCCGGCTGGTCTGCGGAAACTTCTGGGGCAAGAAAGGCCCGGTGGAAGGCATCGCCGCCGATCCCACTTATATCGATGTCTCAATCGCGCCCGGCCGGCGCAAGACCTTGCCGGTGGAGCACACGCGCCACGCTTTTGCCTATGTCTTTGGCGGCTCAGGCAAATTCTGCAACGCATCCGGCCCGCTTGCGGTCCCGACAGAGAGCGTGAACTGGCTGGACACCGCGCCGCCCTCGCACGCCGACAATCGCTCGCTCATCCTGTTTGACAGCGGCGACGAAGTCACCGTCCAAGCCGGTGAAGACGGCATCCGTTTCTTGCTGGTCTCAGGCAAGCCGTTGCAGGAACCGGTGGCGTGGTACGGCCCAATCGTGATGAACACGCAGGAGCAGTTACGTGAAGCGTTTACGGAACTGGAGAAGGGGACTTTCTTGAAGACGAAAAATGCCTAGCGTGCTCTCGGCTCTTTCAGGCTTGTGGACCGCAGCCGCCCCCGGCTGCGATTCTCGCGGCGTCTCAACAACAGTCAATGCGATACACTCTAGCGCATGCTCCCGCTCGATAACGCGATCTGGACTGCGCTCACCACCAAGCAGGCGCAGCACGCCCATACTTCAGCGCTGGCGCGCAGATTTCCGCCGGAGATGACGCTGCTTGGCGCGCTGGCGGCGAACACGGCAATGGCTTTCGACTCACTAGCTCAACTCATCCAGCGCGACTCCGTCACGCTCTACTTCACCTCGCCGCCACAAATACCAACCGGATGGGAAATCGTACGCGCCGTTGAGTTGCACCAGATGGTGCAGGAAACCGAAGCGCCTCCGCCTTCTGCCGAACAAGAAGGCGCGCCTGAAGTCATTGAGCTTACTCCCGCTGATGTTCCTGAGATGAGCGTGCTCTATATAGCAACTCGTCCGGGCCGCACTCTGTGCCAGCGCATTCAGAAGCTGGGACAATTTCTGGGCATCCGCGAAGAAGGCAAGCTCATTGCGATGGGCGGCCTGCGCCTGCATCTCTCCGGCTATCGCGAAATTACTACGGTGGCCACACTGCCAGGACATGAAGGCCGCGGCTACGCAACGGCCATCGTACGCGGCCTGATTGAGCGCATTCGTGCTCGCGGCGAGCGCCCGTTTCTCACCGTCCGCACGGACAACACGCGCGCAGTCGAAATCTATCGCCGCCTGGGATTCAAGGCGCGCACGCTGCTTTACTCGCGGACCATCCGCCGCGCACAGTCGTAGTAAGATTTGTCTGCCCCTAAGATTGTTGCTCCAATTGGTCCGCACGACGAATGAGTTTACGGATGCAAAGACTGAGATTTTTAAGGTTATGTCGTCTGACGATAACGGCGCGACTTGGAAGACCGTGCTGGAGGGCAAGGCCCACAAGGTGGGAGATTGAGGCGCGAGTTCGCCATTTTTGGACGGCGTATAATCTGTTTTCCAAAGCCCATGCCGAGCATCACAGAAAAAGAATTACTTCAATTCCTGAAAGCGATTGAAGAGGGAGCAATCTTCCTGCGTCCTGAATCCGATCCCCAGGACATCTACGCGGGCAATGTGACCTATACGGCATGCAACGGCTGGCGGATCACGATCTTCAACGACTGCAATACCTGGGACTATGTGGATAAGGTAATAACTGCGGATGGCCGGTCAGTCGATTTTGATTCCATTGACAATGACATGCCCACAGCCCGGGAATATCTTCCTGCCGACGAAATAGCCTGGGAGAAGTATGGGATTCCGGGATATTGCCATTTTCGCTGCGTTCACTGTGGCGCCGACCTGGCAGATTACGATCTGCGAAAGGCGCCCTTTCTCTGCGACCCGTGCAAGGCGCTGCGCAAACACAGCTCATAAACTCCCTAAAAACCGCAAGCAATTCACCGCGAATGCCGCTTATTCGTAGCGAAGGGCTTCAATCGGGTCCAGCCGAGACGCTTTGATTGCCGGCAACATGCCGCTGATGAGTCCCACCACAATCAGGATCGCCGTGGAAACCAGCAAGTGCATAGGCGAAATAGCCAGATGGATGTCGCCCGCATCGGCGTTTTTGGCCATCACGCTGTAAACAGGTATGGACCCGATGATCCATGAGACTACGTATGCCACAGCCACGCCCAGCAGTCCGCCGGCAAAAGTAATGGCCATGGCTTCAGCCAGAAACTGCGTCAGGATGTCGCGTCGGCGCGCGCCCAACGCTTTTTCCACCCCAATTTCGCGCGTGCGCTGCGTCACGGAGACGAGCATGATATTCATCAATCCCACGCCGCCAATGCCCAGCGTAAGCGTGCCGATAATCGTCAGCAAAACCTGCAACGCCATGGTAATGATCTGCCAGTTGTTCAGGTTCTTCATGGTGTTCCAGACAAAGACCGCGCGCGGGTCTTTGCCGTTGAAGCCGTGGAACGAGCCCAGCACACTCCGGATGTTGCCTTCGACTTTCTCATATTCCATGCCGTCGTAATCCAGCCAGATTCCGTCCAGGTAGCGTGTGTCGCGGATATCGCCCATGGTAGAGAAAGGGATATACACAATCGCGTTTACGTTATCGTTCCCTTCTTCCTGCATCTTGGCTTCAAGCACGCCGATCACTTCAAAGCTGATCCCGGCAATACGCACCGTTTCACCCAGCGCGGGCTCGCCGGAAAAAAGTTTGTCCTTGGCGTCCGATCCCAGCACCGCCACGCGGGAACGCTGCATCTCGTCGGCGTCGTTATAGAAGCGGCCTTGTTCCGTCTTGAGTGCGCGCACCGGCACAATGGCCGGGGTAAAACCGCCTACGTTGAATTTCTGCGTACGATTTTCATGCTGCACATTGGTCTCGAATGACGCTTCCGGCGAGATGTGCCGCACCACCGGAATTTGCTCTTGCAAGTGCTGTACGTCATCGATAGTGAAGCGCACCTGCACGCCCGCCTTTTGGCCGCCCGCCTGCAAGGAAGTTCGTCCGGGAAAAACGCCCATCATCTGCATGCCAAAGTTGGAGAAGATCGCGGTAATCGCTCGTCCAAATCCTGCGCCGTACGCCAGCAGGATCACCACTGTGGCAATGCCCCAAGCCATGCCGAGCATCGTGAGCGCTGTACGCCGGCGGTTGTGCTTGATCGATGAGTATGCTTGTCCTAATAAATCGTGGACCATCTGCCTATTCCCTTCTCAACGCTTCCACCGGCTGCAACAATGAAGCTTTCCGCGCCGGATACAGTCCCGCAATAATGCCCGCAATCGAGAGCGACCCCACGGCCACCGCTGCCGATGCCGGCACAATATGCGGCAGATCGAAACCCGGAGGCGTTGGCAGCTGGGCCAGAATCGCCATCACGCCTGCCGTGATGGCAATCCCTGTGCCGCCGCTCAGCGCGGTAAGAAACGCGCCTTCCAGAAAGAACTGCATCAGAATGCGCCGGTTCGTCGCCCCCAGCGCCTTCATCAAGCCGATTTCTTGCGTGCGCTCCGTCACCGAGACCAGCATGATGTTCACAATTCCAATTGCGCCCAGCACCAGCGTCACCATGCCAACGCCGCCCAGGAAAATGTCCATGCCGTCAAAGATCTTCCCAACCGTGTCCTGCGTCTGCACCGTGTCCCAGCCCTGAAAAGCTTCTTTATTGTTTGGATCAAAGCCGTGATTGCGCGCGATGATCTTGTGTACCTGCTCAACCGCGCCCGCGTGCTTCTCACGGCTCACGGGCTTCAATATCAGGTTGCCGATGTCATCCGGCGTGTGCTCGTTTTTCATCGGGAAATACTGGTGCATCGTTGCAAAAGGAATGTAGACGCGAACATTGCCCAGGTTATTTTCCTGCCGCCCAATGTTGGCCAGTACACCAATTACCTCAAAGCGAATTCCATTCAGCAGAATGGTGCTGCCAATGGCCGGTCTGCCCGGGAACAAATTGCGCATCATCTGAAAGCCCAGCACGCATACCTGGCGCTTTTGCTCTTCGTCGGACTCATTCAGCCAGCGCCCTTCTCACTGCGGCAAGAAGCGGATGTGATTAAAGTTCGGCTTGCTTCCGCTCACAAATCCGCTGGCCGTGGCAAAATCACTCACGGCGCGAATGTCACCGCGGCCCACCACCGGCGCCACATCGCCCACCAGCGTGGCTTCATTCTTAATGTCCAGATAGTCCTGGTAGGTCAGGTAATAGCTGCGCTGGTCCTGCGTCTGGCCCGCGACCACCGGAATCTGCCCGCCCCAGACAAAGATTACGTCTTCGCCGATTGTCGCCATGTTCTTGCGCTGCCCGGACCGGAACCCTTCACCCACGCCCACCAGAAACAACAACGATCCCACGCCCCACGCAATGCCAAACATGGTCAAGAATGAACGCAGCTTGTGCGCCCATAAAATGCTCAGCACCTGCCCGATCGTGTCCAACGCCATTCTCATCTGTGCGGATATCCGTTTCTATCTTGCTGTTCCGATTGCTGCTTAGTAATACGGCTGGAAAGCCACTGTGGTTCCAACCTTTTAGACGGCCAATAGGCCGAATTGTCTCTGGAAATCAGGGGGGTTTCGACCCTGATAAGAGAACGTTCGCTCCAGCTATCTTTGCGGAAGACCCTGCTGGTAATGTTCGATTATGTTGCGGATCGCCACCGCATCTGCCTTGCTGTGGCCGTGGCTCAGGATAGGATTGCTGCCTCCGGTCGAATCAATCCGGATGTCGGACCAGAGCATCCCTGTGCTAATCAAAACGGAAGCCACCTTGGTAATGGGAATGCTTTCTTCTGAGCTGCCAAAGAAGCGGGGCTTGATCCGCAACACGCGCTCCGGGCCCACTTCTATGCGTGTGGGAAAGAGAAAATTGCCGCGGGTCCAGCGGCTGGCCTTGAAAACCCTGCTTGAGGCGGATGTGAGAGGCGCGGTCGACATGACCACATTCTACCCTGCCCGAATCTCAATGCGCTTTGGCAGGATTGTTGGCTTCGGCTTCCTGCAGCGCCTTCTTCTTGCGACGGCTCAGGATAAATGGACGACGCCTGCGCCGCTCCACTCGCTTGTCAATCTTCTTCCAGAAGCCCCAGAAGTAATCCACAGCCGAAATCAGCGACACGGCCACCATGAACCATATGGCCATGCGCGCCACCAGGTCCACGTCAAGAACAAAGGAAAATATCCGGAGGTTGAAATACCATGTGTCCCAGCGCAGGGCCAAGATGGTGGCCACTACGGAGACGATTTGCACCACCATCTTGAGCTTGCCCAGTTCACTGGCTTCAATGGTAAAGCCTTCCGCCGAGGCAATCGATCGCAGGCCGCTGATCAGGAACTCCCGCCCAATGATCAGCACTACGACCCATATATTTACGATGTCCGGACTCAGCCGCAGCAGCGTGATATAGCATGCGGCAATCATCAGCTTGTCCGCCAGCGGGTCCAGCAGCATTCCCATGGTGGTGATCTGTCCGCGCCGTCGCGCCAAGTAGCCATCCAGGCCGTCAGTGATGCTGGCCAGGATGAAGATGCCCGAGGCCAGGACCACGCGCAGGGTCTCTTCCTTCGCGCTCTTTCCGCTGAAGTAAGGTGTGGTAAGCACCCATATGATCAGTGGGATAGCGGCAATCCGCGAGAGCGTTATGTAATTCGGCAGGTTCACAGAGGAAATGGGGCAGCCGGGGCATTTCGGCTGCCCTGATTATCCTTGGATTTGGCTCCAAGCGCAAACTTAAGTTTCGCGGCAGAATCCTCTAACTTAGGCTATTTCTTGCCGCCAACCGTATCCAGGCAGCGCGTGTATAGCTCCAGCAGGTGGGTGGCGTAGTCCTCAGATTTGTTCTCCACTCCGCCGTGGAACCCAGCCCCCGAGGCAACGGTCTTTCCAACGTTGGTGGTGGCAGCGATAAATTTCATCAAGTCCAGGGCAATATCCTCATTGCGGCGCGCGCCGACGATTCCTGCTAGCGGGTCCATGAATCCTCCAAAGAGTGCAAATTTCTATTGTAACGGGCAGGTCGCGTGGCCGTCAGTAACCAGAGGTCTTTCACCGCAAATGGCGCAAAGAAACGCAAAGGGGAAATTGGGGGATTCACAATTGAATCTCCTACAACTTCGCTGACGCCAAAGTGAGTGCGGCGCAATTTTGACCGCGATAATCGGGAAGCCCCTGAAGAAAAGATCAACCGATCATCCCTTCATTCCTTTGCGGCCTTCGCGTCCTTTGCGGTAAACCGGTTTTGCTGAATGCCGATTGCTGACGGCTAAATGCTACTCATACGCTAGAGCGTCAATCGGATCTTTCTGCGCCGCCTTGAATGCCGGATAGATAGCACCCAGCATGGCCCCGCCAATGGCGATCAAAGCAGCATAAATCGCCCACTTCAAGGTAATCGGCATCACGCGCAATGTTGGGAACTGATGCACCAGGCCAACCTGCCCAACAGTGCTGATCAGATAACCCACAAGAATTCCTGACACCGCCAGCAGCAGAGTTTCCCTCAGGATCACCCGCACCACGTATGATTTGGACGCACCCAGCGACTTTAGTATCCCGATCTCCCGCGTACGTTCCATCACTGCCGTGTACATGGACTGGAAAATCACGATGAAGCCGATGATCACGGCAATCCCAATCACGATTTTAATAAAGAGATTCAATCCCGGGATCTTGTCCGCTGAAGTCGCCGCCAGCCATTGGCTGGTTGAGAGAATGTTGTAGCTCTCCATGCCGGGAATTTTCTTGAGCTGCTCCACGACCGCGTCGGCATTTATCGGATCGTCCAGCTTCACATAGAACATTGAGGCTTTATTCTGCGTGCCAGTCAGGTCCTGCATGGTGGTAATGGGAATAAACCGGCGAGCGCCGCGTCCGTGCGGCACCACGCCGCACACTTTGAACGCGTGATTCAGCACGTTGACTGGGTCGCCCACATGCACTTTGTTGCTTGCGGCATATAGATCGTCCACAATCATGTCATCCGGTCCCGTAAATTGACCGCCTTGCAGATATCGCATGGGCCCGCCCAGGGCCTGGAATGATTCCAGATCAATTCCATAGATGATCTCGATATTGGTTGTCGAAGTCACCTGCAGCACCACCGGTGAAACTGCAACCACGTGCGCCTGTTTGCGCAAGATGTCAGACACCCGCATCGGCACTGGAGCGCCGCCGAACGCCGCAAGGTTGGATGATCCTGGAGGCCGTACCGTAAGGTCCGCGCCCATACCTACCTGGCGTGACTTGTTGTCATCCAGAATTCCCAGCGCCAGTCCCACAATCATCAGGATCAGCGTGACTTCCACGGCCACGGCAAAAATGGAAATAATGGATCGAATAGGGCGGTGGACCAGATTGGCCACAATCATTTTGTTCATAAAATTTTAGAACCGCACGAAGGGAAACGCCTGAGAGTTCCTCTTCGCAGACTTCAGTTATTACCTGGGCTTCTTGCTCTCTTCTTCAGAAATGGTGGAGGCTGATGACTTGGTGTCCAGGTTAATCACTTGCGATCCCGGTGGTTGAGTCAGCACAAATTGCTCATCGGTCAGTGGCACATTCACGTCCAGCTTGACCATGGAAATGGTGATGCCGTAACCCTCGATCGGGCGCTGAATGGAAACGATTGCCGGTAACAAGAGTCCCGAGTAATCATTAAAATTCTCATAACGAACAAATGTCACCAACTGGCCTTGCCGGTTGTAGATCGATTGCTCGTGCGGGAGAAGATCGGTTCGGCTGAACACGATCCGGCGCGAAAGAAAATGACCGGTATTGTCTTGATCGATCACGAGCAAGGTATACGCCAGTTGCTCCACGTCTTTGTGGGTCTTGGGGTCCTTTACAACTTCGGTCGTGTTTTCCAGCACGGCAATTTCTTTGCCTGGTTCAACCGGCTTCAGCAGTAGCGCGTCAGAAATATGTTGCGGACGCAGATTTTCCAGTGGCTGCGGTGACGGCTTCACCGGCTGCTGGTTGGAACCAATATAAAATTTGCTTTTGATAGGCGAGGCAAGCTCAAAGTTCTTGCCGTTGCTGACCATGTCCGCCATCACGTTGTGCAGCACGGGAAAATAAATCCGCATGCGTAGCATTTCCGGCTTGCGTACCAGAATCACGCCGGCAACCTGGGTATAATCTTTGACCCGGTTCTTCTTCTCTTCCAGCACCGAGCTGTCGATATCCACCGTTGCTTTCAGCGTCTTCAGTTTTTCGGCGTTTGTGTTAATGCTATCCACCAGCTGATCCAGCGTCGCATCTTTGAGCGTAGCTGTGCTGGTGCGCATTTTTACCGGATGTGAGGAGCGGAACCCACAACCACTAACGGCCGATAAAAGAGCAATTAAAAATACGAGAGTAGTTTTACGCAAATGAAAGTGCATCCGTCCAGTCTTACACCTGTAATTTGGATGCACTTAGTATAACGGACGACGCATCTTCCGGAAGGCGGGCAAGCCACGGCAAACAATGACATTTTGCGTCATTTTGTCCGGCGCGTTACCGGTTCACGGCCTGCGCCACTGCGCGCCGGTAGGCCTGTACATTGGCAAGATGTTCTGAATCGGTGCGCGCAAATCGATGATGACCCTGATTGTCGCTGACGAAATACAAGTAATCGGTCTTGGCCGGGTGCAGCGCCGCTTGCAATGAGGCCCTTCCAGGATTGGAAATCGGCCCTGGGGGCAATCCGGCGGTCCGGTAGGTGTTATATGGCGACTCAAAGTGCAGATCGGACTGATGAATCACGCCGCTGTACCGGTTATTCAGCAGCGCCGCATAGATCACTGACGGATCGGTGGCCAGCACCATGTGCTTGTCCAGCCGGTTGTAAAACACGCTGGCGACCTCCGGCCGTTCTTCCGCTGCGCCTGTCTCTTTTTCCACGATGCTTGCCATTGTCACCACGGCGTGGAAATCCTGGTTCAGGCCAACGTCTTTTGCCGCCTGGCGGAAACGCCGCACCATGGCCGCCGCCATGTCATGCAAAGACTGCGTTCGCGTGAAGTGATATGTGTCCGGAAAAAGATAGCCCTCAAGGCTCGGCGCCTGGGGATCAAGGTCTTTGATCAGTGCCGTGTCGCTGCGCGCGACCTTCAGGAAATCTTCGCGCTTGCCCAGCTGCGCTTCTTCAATCGCTGCGGCGATGTCAAACATGTTGTAGCCTTCCGGCACAACCAGCGTCTGAAAGTAAATATCGCCCCGGGCTATGCGGTCATAAACCTCGCGCGCAGTGGCGCGATGGTCAAAGGCGTACTCGCCTGCCTTCAGCGGTTTGCGTCCGTGCAGGTAGTGCCACGCCAGGAACGCATATTGGCTGCGGATAATTCCGGCATGGGCCAAGTCGGCCGCGATGCGGCGTGCAGAAGAACCCTGCTTAAGCTGCACCAGCTTCTCTTGCGTCGGCCCGCCGGGAAGAAGCAGGCCATAAGCCAGCACAAGGCACGCCAGCACCAGCAACACCACAACGGATCTAAAGAGAAATTTCAACATGGTTCAGCTCTTCTGTCTTCTTATATTCTAAGGGCGAATTCGCTCAGCGCAGCCATCTTCCCACTCATGGAGCATCACGAATGGACAATGAACTGCCGGCTTCGATCACACACTCATCAACTTGGAAGAATGTATTTGGGCAGAAGTTGGCCCCGCCATAAGTTAGATGACACTTCTCGATTGCATGAAGCTTTGCAGGATCAGCACCGCGGCCATGCGGTCCACGGCCTGGGTTCTCTTCTTAAGGCTGACCTCATTTTCGCGCAGCAGGCGGTTGGCTTCAGCCGACGTGAGTCTCTCATCCCATAGATGGACGGGAAGTTGAAAACGCTTGCGCAACTCTTCCGCGAACTCAGCCACTTTCTGCGACTGCGTACCTTCCTGTCCGCTCATGCGCAGCGGGTTTCCCAGTACGATTTCCTTGATTTCATACTGGCGGATGGTCCGTTCCAGCCGGCCAAAATCGGCGCGATTGTTCTTGCGCTGGAGCGTCTCAATCCCCTGCGCGGTGATGCCCAGCGAGTCCGTCACGGCCAGCCCCATGCGGCGGCTGCCGTAGTCGATGGCCAGTATGCGTCCGGTGGCTCCCACTGCGGCGATTATACGAGTTTCTGCATCTCACCTTACTTATATGGCTTCGAATCGCATTATTCCTCCCGGGCCTGAACAACTCATGCCGGAGGAGGCCCCGGACAGCCAGCTCGCCGAAAAAGAGCTGGAACAAAAAAACCAGCGCAAGCTTAACACCGCTCTGCATGCCGGAGCGGTAGCGCAGGTGATTGTGGCGGGCACCGTGATCTTGGCCATCTGCTATATAGCCAAGCTGATCCTGATAACGCTTCTGGTTTCGATCCTGCTTGCCTTCATGCTGGAGCCGCTGGTGAACCTGCTGGAAAAAACCCGTTTGCCTCGAGCAGCGGGAGCATTCCTGGCCGTCCTATTCATGGTTGCTCTTATGTGGGCAGGAAGCTACTTTCTTTATGGTAAGGCCATGAGCTTTGTCCACGAATTGCCGAAATACTCTGACCGGATACGCAGCCATCTCGCGCACTTCCGCCAGCAGACCACTGAACTGGAAAAGACCACGCAAGAGGTCTTTCCTGAGGACAAGAACGCCAAGAAACCAATGCCGGTGAAAGTGGAAAACCAGGGCGCGCAAGGCGTGATGAGCGATAAGATTGGCGCCGTCACTGAAGTGGTGCTCACGCTCTGCTTCATTCCTTTTCTCACTTATTTCATGATGAGCTGGCAGGAGCACGCTCGAACAAAGTCCGTGCAGCTCTTCCGTCCTGAATACCGCAGTACCGCTTACGTGACACTGGGCCACATCTCCGCCATGATGAAAAGCTTCATTGCCGGAAACTTCGCTATCGGGCTTTTCATGGGCATTTGTAGCGTCGTGATCTTCGGGTTCCTTGGCGTTCCATACTTCTATTTCATCGGCTTTATCAGCGGCTTTCTTAGCCTGGTGCCTTACCTCGGCGTCGCCGTGGCCGTGCTCCCACCGTTTGCGGCCGGAATCGGAGTAATGAGCGACACGCGTCTGCTTCTGGTGGCCGCCACCGTCCTCGGTCTTCACATGCTTGCTATCAATGTGCTTTACCCCAAAATCCTGGGCAGCCGTCTGCAATTGAACCCGCTGGTGGTGACAATTTCATTGCTGATCTGGGGCTTTATCTGGGGAGCCATGGGATTGATCCTGGCTGTGCCGATCATGGCTGCCGTTAAGATCGTGTGCGACCACGTGGTTTCATTGCGGCCGATTGGGGACTGGATGGGGGAGTAGCTCTTACATCCCGAAGCGCAGCGAGGGATCCCTATCGTCCCGGAACGCTGAGGTTCTTACGGAGAGATAAACCGTTTGCTTGTCATTTTGCATCGAGAGGATGTTCGTATAGCGAGAGATTTTCCTCAATGGCATCAGCTGAGCCTTGGGACTTGGGAATATATGTTCTAACCTATTGTAAATAAAATACTTACATTGCCTATTTTGGAACCATCCCCCACAAACCACTTCTCAAACGATGCTTTTTCTGTGCAAAATGCCATTCTTTTTGTGGCATAATGCTACTAGAAATATGGGATGTAAAAACCTCGGAAAGTGTTTAAACAATGGAATCAGGCATAGTGAAGTTATTCGATGAGACGAAAGGACACGAGGGCCAGTCTCCTGAAATTCCCCGCGCTGCAGCCGGCCTTGAGATCCTTCACAGCATGCGGAAGAAGCTTGGAATCCGCGGCCCATTGAAATCCGATGCCGACCTGGTGGCGCTGGTAGAAGAGCGTCTTCCCCTGGCCGCAATTTCAGCCCTGATGGAACATGGGATTCTGGAGAAAGAGATCTATTCCGTAATCGTGCCCCGGCGCACGCTCCAGCACCGTCGCGCCCGCAAAGAAGACCTGAGCCGTGAAGAATCAGATCGTGCTGTTCGCCTGGCCCGATTGGCGGCTCTGACGGAAAAAATCTTCGGAGACTCCAAAGAAGGAATGCTCTGGCTGCGCTCCCCCAAAAAGCGCTTTCATGGCCGCACTCCCGTTGACATGATGACAACCGAAGCCGGGAGCCGTCTAGTGGAGGAAGCCTTGTACCAGATTGACGAAGGCATGGCCGCATAAAGTGATCTTGTGGCGGATCAGTAACCATGCAGACATCACTGGCATAGGAGGCATTAAGGCTTCAGCGCGATGGCACACCCGAGGCCACAGGATTGTGTACCTCTCATCCACGCCGGCGTCCGCGCTGCTGGAAATTCTGGTCCACCTGGAAATTGAAGAAGGCCACTTGCCTCGTTTTTACAAGCTTCTTGAAATTCAGGTACCGGACGATGTCGGCATCGAAAAGTTAGAGGATTGGGCAAAGTTGCCGAAGGGCTGGCCTGGAAAGCAAGCAGTAACGCGAGCGCTCGGCAATCAATGGCTGGAGAGGAATTCTGCTGCTCTTCTGCAGATTCCTTCGGCCCTTGTTCCCAAGACCAGCAACTTTCTTCTGAACCCACTTCACCCTGACGCTGCCAAAATCAAGGTTGCTTCAGTTTCCAGGCAGGGTCTGGACCGGAGACTTTTGCAGTAGCGGCTCAAATGCCATCTGCCAATTGCCTCTCTGCCCCCAGCCTGCATCGCTCCAGCGTCTCCTGCA
>DASXIL010000718.1:0-3239 GCA_036497985.1 Candidatus Angelobacter sp.
ATACGCGACCGATAGTTAGTTTAGGTGTATGTCTGACGCGTTTGAAGCAATTCGCGGCTGCCATTGCTCACCTTCAGCGTGCGATCAACCTGAAACCTCATTACGGCGAGGCTTCGGCTCATCTCTTTCTCGCTGACGCACTCAAGGGAAATGGGCAAATGGACGGAGCGTGTAAGGAGTGGAACCTGATTTTGGAGATGCCGTCCGAATATCCCGAGTACGATTCGGCCAAGAAAGAAGCAAGACGTTTGCTTGAACAGCATTGCGGTGGTGGTTCAAGAGAGCGGCGACGCAAGCGATAAGTGGCGATAAATCGCCATTGCGCTCACAATCTGCTACAGAATTGCCACGTTAGGCTCTTGGAAAACTCGCACCAATTATTGCGCATAGTTAAATGTCTATTTCGCTTGACTTTCGTTTTGCGTTGTGCTAACTTAACTCATTTGATTGCAGTGGTTTAGGCCGATTTGTGGTGGTGGTCCCGAGTCTGGGATGCCCCCTGGGATGATGTGCACTAAGTGCTTTGGAATCCTAGTTAGGGGATACCGGGAGAGGGGGATGTAATCGCCGTGATCGCGCGACATCGCCGAGATCGGAAAGGCAGGACTTACCACTGATACACACGGATAACAGTGATCAAGAATCGGAAGGAATGGCTGAAACCTACGCCAATCTGGGATGGCTTGGAATGACATGGGATGAGCAGGGAGGGGGTAGGGCAGTAGATTGCCAAAATCGCCGGAATTGCCAAAATCGGTAATTGAAAACCTCAAGCCTTATGGCCGAATAAACGCCGACAAACATGCGGAATAGACTTCAAACGCAACCATTAAATGCGCCGATTGCACCAATCAAAGTGAAAGCGTCGAGTAAGAGGAAATACGTAAGTAGAATATCTAAGAGCGGGAACCCCCACGGGGTCTCGACTAAAGACCGATGAAATCCTTTCTAGAGACAGTTCGCGAGCGCGTCGTTATTTATGACGGCGCCATGGGCACGGAGATTCAGGAGCGCCATCCGTCAATGGATGACTTCTGGGGCAAAGAGAATTGCTCTGAAGTGCTGGTGCTGAGCCGTCCCGACATAATTAAAGATATTCACTCCGCCTATTTCAAGGCCGGGGCCGACGTGGTTGAAACCAACACGTTTGGCGGCACACGCATTGTGCTGGGCGAATTTGACCTGGCTGACAAAGTCCATGAGATCAACAAGCGCGCGGCGGAACTGGCGCGCGAGGTAGCGCGGGATTTTTCCATCAACGGCAAGCCGCGGTACGTCGCTGGATCGATTGGGCCAGGAACCAAGCTTCCATCGTTGGGCCAGATCAGTTATGACGATATGTTCAACGCGTATCTGGAGCAATCACTGGGGCTGATTGATGGCGGCGTGGACATTCTGCTGATTGAAACCTGCCAGGACATTCTGCAGACAAAAGTTTCCGTGGCGGCTGCGTTTGAAGCCATGAAGCAACGCGGCAAGCGCATCCCGGTGCAGGCGCAGGTGACATTGCAGGAGTCCGGCACCATGCTGCTGGGCACGGAGATTGGCGCTGCAGAGACGGCGCTGGAGCCTTTTGATTGCGAGATTATTGGCTTGAATTGCGCGACCGGCCCAAAAGAAATGAACGACGCGGTCCGCTATCTGGCGCACAACGCGCCCAAGGAAATTTCCATCCTGCCTAACGCAGGCTTGCCGGAAAACGTGGGAGGCGTGGCGCATTACCGGCTGACTCCGCAGAGCCTGGCGGAATGGCACAAGAAGTTCATCACGGAGTACGGCATTCGCATTGTAGGCGGATGCTGCGGCACTACGCCGGTCCACATCAAAGCAGTGGCTGATCTGTGCGCGAACCTGGAGCCGGCGAAGCGCGAAGTGCAAATCACGCCGTCGGCATCAAGCGCCTACAGCACCTTGCCGCTCGATCTTGATCCCAAGCCGCTGATTGTGGCGGAAGAAATGAATACCACCACGCGGGTGGAACATTTCAAGAACATGGTCCGCGAAGGCAAGTATGACGACATTCTGGCGCTGGCAAAAAAGCTGGTGGCGGAAGGCTCCCACATGCTTGACCTGTGCACGGCCATTGTGGGCGAGGACGAAAAAGGCTACATGAGCTCGATCCTTGAGAAGGTAGCAACGCGCGTGCCCGCGCCCGTGCTGGTGGATTCCACGGAAGCCGACGTCATCGAAGAAGCGCTGAAGCGCATTCCAGGCAAGGCGATTATCAACTCCATCAATTTGGAAGATGGCGAGAAGCGCACGTCCAAAGTTCTGCCCATGGCCAAGAAGTACGGCGCAGCGGTGATCGCCCTGACGATTGATGAAGACGGCATGGCGTTAACAGCGGAAAAGAAAGTCGCGGTCGCCAAAAGGATTTTCAAGCTGGCCACGGAGAAATACGGGATTCGTCCTATCGATCTGATCTTTGACGCGCTGACGCTGCCGATCTCAACTGGACAAGACGACTATCGCACGGCGGGCATGGAGACGCTGAACGCGATCAAAGGAATCAAGCAAGAGCTGCCGGACGTGAAGACGATCCTGGGAGTGAGCAATATTTCATTTGGGCTGAATACTTACGCGCGGCGCGTGTTGAACAGCGTGTTCATGAAGGAAGCCGTGGATTACGGGCTGGATATGGCGATTGTGAACTACGCCAAAATCTATCCTTTATACAAGATCCCGCAAATTGAAGTGGACCTGGCGCGGAAGCTGATTTATTACGACAGGTCGGCGGGCGATCCGCTGCAGATTTACATGCAGCATTTCACTGGGCTGGACAAGCAGCCCCAGGTAGAAGCTGCGCCGCTGGAGTCACTGTCTGTCGAGGACAAACTGAAGCGCTGCATCATCAATGGCGAAAAGGCGCTGGGCGATGGCGCGCAGAAGCAAACGCTGGAACAGATCCTGGACGATGCTCTGCAAAAATATTCGCCGCTGGAGATCATCAATACGGTCCTGCTGGACGGTATGAAGACCGTTGGCGAGTTGTTTGGCGCGCGCAAGATGCAGCTGCCTTCAGTGCTCGATTCCGCTGGCGTGATGAAGCAGGCTGTGGCGTATCTTGAACCGAAGATGGAGAAGAAAGATGGCAACCAGAAAGGCACGCTGGTGCTGGCCACGGTGAAGGGCGATGTCCACGACATCGGCAAAAACCTGGTGGACATTATTCTTACTAACAACGGCTACAAGGTAGTGAACCTGGGGATCAAGCAGCCTTCAGATTCGATTATTGCCGC
>DASXIL010000719.1:0-4897 GCA_036497985.1 Candidatus Angelobacter sp.
CGCAGCAAATTAGCCATGCTACTACACAAAACGTCGCCGGTATTCTTGAAGGCACAGATCCCGTGCTCAAGCACGAATATGTCGTGTTCAGCGCGCATTACGACCATCTGAAAACTGGCACGGGCGGCGAGATTTATCCTGGCGCAGACGATGATGGATCAGGAACCACCTCCGTCCTGACGATTGCGCATGCCATGTCAATGGAGCGGCCAAAACGCTCCGTGCTGGTGATGTTCCATGCCGGTGAAGAGCTGGGACTGCTAGGGTCGGAATACAACACAGATTACGCGCCGGTAGTGCCGCTGAAACAAATGGTGGCTGACCTCAACATCGATATGATCGGGCGCTCAAAGCAGCCTGGCGACAATGCGCTGCAAGATGAACATCTCACGGATGCGAATACGGTATATCTGGTGGGATCAAACCGTATCAGCCAGGAGCTCCACCAGCTCAGCGAAGAAACCAATTCGCAGTTCCAGAAGATGAAGCTGGATTATTACTACAATGATCCTAATAATCCGGAGCGCATTTATTTCCGATCAGACCACTGGAATTATGCCAAGCACGGCATTCCCATCATCTTTTATTTTGACGGCACGTCGGTGGATTACCATCGGCCAACCGACACCATAGATAAGATTGACTTTACCAAGATGACAAAGGTCGCGCGGCTGGTATTTGAAACGGGATGGCGGATTGCCAACCTGGATCACAGGCTGGCGAACTCACATTAATAACCCGCTTTAGCGGCTTTGGCTTTTGCCTGGGCGACTGGCTTTTTTTCTTGCATATAAGTATCCATGACCACGTCGAGCCGCTCAAAGAATGAAATTGAAGGCTGGAGCGTTTCTCCAGTGATCGCAGATTTGGCCGGCGGGGTCAGGGCGTGTAAAAGTTCGTTCACACGTTGCAGGCGTTCGTCCTGCTGCACATTGTTCATCGCCGCTGAAGGCTGGGCGGAAGCGTGTTCGATATAAAACCACAATATCCTGCGGAGTTGGTCGAGCTCTGCTTTGAAATCGTTGAGAACTTGAACTGCATTTTCATCTTCAAAGAATCTTGCAACCCTGCTTCCGCTCGCCGGTTCATTCAGTTCGCCATGCATTTCTGACTGGATGGAATGGATCTCGCCGGTAATGCTTTTAATACGATGCATGAGAGCATTTTTTATCTGCGGTTGGCGTTGCCATGAGTCGGTAGCGGGTAGGCGATGGATGTTGCTGGTTGGTTTCATCGGTTAGTTTTTCCCGTTAAGTGCCAAAGTCAGGTGTACAACATAAAGGCAGTTGGCCCCTGGCGTAAGCGAAACAAACGGGGAGTCACCAAGATTGCCAATAGGGAGAAGCAGAAAAACGAGGCTTGAGTGCCTAGATCCTGCGGGCCAGGACCACTGTTATGTCGTCCGGCTGCTCGGTTGAGCCAATCCAATCCTGGACTGCAGAAATAACGTGTTCTGTAATTCTTTCCAGCGGCTGGAGACGATGGGCGGCAACGGTTTCGATCAGGCGGTCTTCGCCATATTCTCCGAACTCATTTTCCGGCTCAGTAATACCGTCACTAAACGCGATGAAGATATCGCCCGGATACAGTTCGACGGTTTCTTCGGCATACTCGCAGTCAGGAAATAATCCAACAACGGTCCCGCCAGTTTGCAGTCGCCGGACAGCGCCGTCCGCTGAAAGGACGATTGGCGGCAAGTGACCGGCATTGGCGTATGTCAGGCGACGTTTCTCGTCGTCATAAAAACCGAGGAAAAGTGTGGCATATTTCTCTGGCTGCGTGCTTTGGAACAAATGCCGGTTTAGAAGCCAGAGCATCTGCGCCGGTGAAGGCGGCGCTACTCGGGCTTCAAAAGCTG
The DNA here is from genome assembly GCA_036497985.1 of Candidatus Angelobacter sp. Classification (GTDB taxonomy): domain Bacteria; phylum Acidobacteriota; class Terriglobia; order Terriglobales; family Acidobacteriaceae; genus Angelobacter. Next base: position 1,859 of record DASXIL010000719.1, read on the forward strand.
CAACCCGGCTGTTGGTGCCATAAGCCGCTGCCATGCCCACTGAAACAAGCTGCTCCTGCTCATAAGCCCTGACTGCGGAATGTATTGTCGCCATCAGCAGCGCTGCTGAGATGCCTTTACCGCTGATGTCGCCCACTGCCACCATCACCTGTTCAGGGCCATAGGAGAGAAAATCGTAATAGTCGCCGCTAACGATGCGCGCGGGACGGCAGATGCCATGCAATTCAAGCGTGCTGGTTCCTACATTGGATCGCGGAAAAAGCTGCGCCTGAACTTCATGCGCGATCTCGAGTTCGCTTTGCAGACGCTCTTTTTCTTTTTGCTCAGCAATCAGCTTTTCCAGATTGTCCGTCATTGAATTGAAGGAAACCTGGAGCGCGGCCAGTTGGTCTTTGGCACGCACGTCAATCCGATGGCTGAAGTCTCCGCGGTTGATGTGCTGGGTTGCGCGATACAGGTTTGCCACGGAGTAGGTGATCTTGCGCGTAAGCCCGATTCCGATCAGCAACGCGATCAGCACCACGATCACGAAAGCAATGGCCAATCCTATGAGGGCGCTAACAATGGCAATGCTTCCAATGCCCACGGATCCGGTGAGATAGGAATACACGGTTGAAAGCCGTGTAGTGCCTATAAGGAGCCTTGTTCGCAACGAGCCGTTTGCCCAATCCATTACCTGAATAGAACCGGCAAAGGGAAATTCGAGATCCAATGCCATAACCGGCTCGGACACAGCACCGGCGCTGATCCGGTCGCGAGTTACCGGGCCCGCTGCTTCCTGCACGTTGGAGGCGGCATTCTTAACAGATTTCTCATCGCCATTCAGTTCTGTGTCCGACGAATAGAGCGTGAGCGGTCCGACCTTGTTTGCCACTTTGGCCAGAAATTTTTGATCGAGCAGCACGCTCGATATCACCATCGCAGGGCCGCGGGAATCCTGGTGCGAGTTTGCGGCGCGCAGGTAAATGTGTCCCTTTTCGTTAACCAGCCCGGAAAAGCCGTCTTTAATCCAGCCTGGGACAGACGACGCAGGCAGAATGGTGATCGAGCGTCCGGGGAACGACTTATCGGCCACGGCGATCTTCTCCGGGGTGCTGCTGTGGCGCGTAATTTCCTCTTCCGCCGCAACATTGGCGGCGCTCAGGCGGTTTGCTTCCACCTTGATCTCTGAAACGGTGCTGAATATTGCCAGGTCACCCAGCACCAGATAGCCGGATAAGAGAGCAATGGCCACTGCCAGGGTTACCGGCACGCCGCCGATAAACAGGTAAGTAACAATCAGGCGGTTGCGCACGCTCCACATTACGTTGTCGCGAAGCCATCGCATGGCAAGAACCAACAAAAGAAGGAAAGCGGCCCAGCCAAGAAAAGTTGTCCATCCGCTTAGCGCGGAGGCAGCGCGCGGCGCATTGGCAAGCTTGAGCAGCCCTTGTAGCAGGAGCAATAGCGCTTCTATCCCTGCCAGATAGAGTGTTGCCAATGCCAGACGGGTGCGCGGCACCATGCCCGCTGAGGCCAGCTTGCGCACGATTTTGGACCATGCAGCCAATCTTCACCGATTATATCGGTGAGAGCGGCCCGGCGCGAAAATCACCAAGAGAATTGGATATTAAAGGCGTTCCAGCAACGCATCGCGGAAGTGGATTCCGTGTGCCATGCTTAACCCACTGGCGGCAGTCTTAAGGCGGTGGTAGGAGCCAAGCGCGTCAATGCCAAAAACGCGGCGCATGGAAGGCAGGCTCGGAGAGGGAAGCAGAAGACTGAACGGCGCAGGCAGAACCAGCCACAGCTTGAGCTTGGCCAGCGCCAGCACGGAGTAAAGCCTGAATTCAGTGGCGGCTTGTACCAGTTCCTTCGCCATGAGCTGCCTTTGGCGGAAGGCTTCGGCATCGTTCCCGGTTTCAGCAGTTTCCATATTGCCCCATTCAATCAGCACCAGGGCGTTATGTGACATGCGCAGCAAATACTCGCGCAGCAGATGGATTCGCCGGCGCTGCCACTCCGCAAACTCCTGCGGTGGCATGCGCATACGGAAATTGGTTTCCTGCGCGGGATCAAGTAATGACTCAAGTTCGTCCTGCTCCGCCGGACGTAGAAATGGGGTCACATCTTCAATGGTTCTTTTAGGAAACTTGCCGCGAAGCTGGATGGCCGTATAAACGGCAAATAATAGCAGTATGCCGACCAGGAATATTGTGATGATATCGAACATCATCGCGTTAGGATGCCTTTCACCGTCTTAGTGTGCCGCCTGAGTTCTGTAATCATTTGTTCCGGCGTAAGCGTCGCGGCCCATGCTGTTTCTGGCCCTCCCGGCTCCGCCTTTAGAAAAGTGGCCAGCCAAATCGCCACCCCAATAATGTACGACAAGGGAGCGGCTATCCGAACCATCTGATTGAGGTTTGTTCCGAAATCGGAACGTAGCAGAAAAGCCACCAGACTGCCCGCGGACGAAATACCGAACCCCAGGACGATGCCAAAGGCGTGTTGGCGCCACCGCATGTGAAAGAAGCGAACTAGGACAATAAATAAGCAAAAGACCCCAAACTGCAAGAATCCGATGGCAATTTCCAAGGAAATCAGCGTCACTGCTAGGCGGCTGTGGTTGGGAGGACGAAAGAATTCGGCCCGCAGAAGAGCCAGCAAGACGATCAGAATCCCAACTCCCGGGAAAGACAGTTTGAACCAGCGGAAGGTGTAAAAATTCCTAAACACGGAACGGAAGGCTTCCTGCAGCACCAGAAAGGCAACCACAACGTAGATTGCTTCACTTATCCAGTAAACATAGAACAAAATTCGATAATGATTCCTTACCACCAAACCCAGACTTGTGCTCAACACTGAAAACAACAGATACAGGCTAAAGAAACGGAATTCTCTGAAGTATCGCTGCCATAGCAGAAGCAGGATAAGCAACGCCCCTAACGCTGCGCCTGCCACCGCGAGAATGAGCTCAATTTTGTTCATGGAAAAATGAGTGACCAGCTTAAACAAGTCACCCATTTATCTCTAGATTATTTCGTGGCCGCAGGGGGGATC
>DASXIL010000720.1:0-4419 GCA_036497985.1 Candidatus Angelobacter sp.
CAAAAGTCCGCGTTGCATAACGCGGGCGTGCCATATCTGGAGTTGGCGATTGTGAAAGTAACGGATGTGCAGAAGAGCACGGGGATCGCCAGTTTTGAGCTAAGCTGCGCTGACGTGATGCCGGGCGACCTCGCCATTCCATTGGTAGAGCGCGAAGCGCCACCATTCCGCAAAGTCACTCTGGACCGCTATACGCCACCCACGGGAAAAACCCAGGGGCGCATTGTAATGGCCAAGGAATTCGATTCGTACCTGGGATCCAAATACAAGGCATACCTGAACATCGGGTCAGACAATGGCCTGAAGCCCGGAGACTATCTGCGGGCGACGCGCACATATTCCTATTCTTACCATGATCCTGTCGACGGTTTATCACTCGATGCCAAGGATTATGACGACACCCAAAAAGACCCGCGCAGACTTCCGCATGACGATGTTTCCAGCCTGCCGCGCCGGACTGTGGGGGACATGATTGTGCTAAACGTGCAGCACAAGACTGCCACAGCCATGGTTTTGACAGCATTGGAAGAAATAGAAGTAGGCGATGGCGTTGAAGTAATGGATATAAGCGATGCGCCGGTCCTGCCGCCCATCACCCCATCCTTCACCAATGCGCCGCAACCGGAAGCCGCAAGCGCCAGCACAGTGCCGCCGAAGATTAATTGCTCGGCTTCTCCCACCAGCCTGCGTGCCGGTGAGAGCGCTTCAATCAGCTGCGAGGCTGTAAGTCCCGATAACAGGCCTGTCAATATCACGTATGTTGCCAATGGCGGCAAACTCTCTTCCAATCGCAATCAGGCCACGCTCGATACCACCGATGCTGGCGCAGGACCGATAGCAGTCCGCGCTACCGCTTTTGACGACCGGCAGTTGAGCGCATCGACCGTGGTTACCGTGAACGTGGAATCTGCCGCACCTGCCGCGCCTACAGCGCAAAAGCTGATGGAGCTTGATTACAAACCGAACAGCGGCTACGTGGACAATCGTTCCAAGGCCGTGCTGGACGATGTTGCGTTGAAGTTGCAGCAGGACCCCAACCTGAATGTTGTGCTCTCGGGTTCCGCTGATGCCGGCGAGCCACGCAGCATGGGATTGCAGCGCGCACAGAACGCCATGGCGTACCTGACTAAAGCTAAGGGAATCGATCAGCAACGCATCCAGACCAAGGCAGCAACAGAACCCGGACGCAAAGTGGAAGTCTGGACTTTGCCGGCCGGAGCGACTTTGCCGGGAGCAGCGCCTGCTCAGCCGCCACAAGGCACAGGTCAGCAGGATCAGCCGGCAACCAGTCAGCCAACGCCAGCGGAGCAGCCTCCAGCATTGCAGCCGCCGGCAGCAACGCCGCAACCTACGCCGCCAGCAGAATGAACTAGGCGTTCGAAAAGCGGTTGAAGAGCAGTTCCCGGCCCTGGATCTCAGTCCAGGGCTTCTTCTTTGGAAGCCGGGCAATAAAGTCCAGGTCAAAAGAAGAAAAAAATCCTCCACTTCCGCCCGGCCATTCAGATCCCAGCGCACGTAAAGGGCTTGCACGTCACATTCCCAAAACGGGACCAAAAAACTCGCTTTTGTCCAATCTTCATCAGCTTTTCAAGGCCCTTTCACACTCCGTCACTAATCTGCTGCTGTCAACGCTTTGCATGGCTCTGAATTTGAAATGCTGAAGATCAAGATGAATAGCTTTGCGGGCGTTGCTATACCAAGAAAGGAAAGTGAATCCATGAAGCTGGTACAAATCCCTCTGAAGTTTGCCTTGTTCTTTGCAGTTGCGTGCGCTTGCCTGCCGGCAGCGGCGCAAACCGGAAACATCAAGACGGTGTGGATCATCCTGATGGAGAACCACAACTGGTCACAGATCAAAGGCAGCAGCAGCGCGCCTTACATCAACAACACGCTTCTGCCCATGGCGTCGGACGCTGAACAGTATTTCAATCCTCCGGGAATCCATCCCAGCCTGCCTAACTATCTCTGGCTGGAAGCGGGCACGAACTTTGGCGTGCTGGATGACAACGCGCCCAGTTCACATCACTTCAGCACCACGCAGCATCTGGTGACCTTGCTGCAGAACAAAGCGGTTTCATGGAAGACCTACCAGGAAAGTATTTCCGGCACCACCTGTCCGCTGACTAGCAGCGGAGAATACGCAGTCAAGCACAATCCTTTTGTCTATTTCGATGACGTCACGAATACGCTGAACCCGAACTCGGCTGAGTGCATCAACCATGTTCGACCATTCACTGAATTCGCCTCCGATCTGGCCAACAATAACGTGGCCGCTTACAACTTCATCACGCCCAACCTGTGCGATGACATGCATGATAGCTGCAAGCCCACGCGCAACCCGGTGAAGCAGGGCGACACGTGGCTTTCGCAAAACATCCCGGCCATTCTGAATTCGGCAGCTTACAAGGCAGGCGGAGCCATCTTCATTACCTGGGATGAAGCTGCTACCGGCGACGGGCCGATCGGGATGATCGTGCTTTCACCCTTCGGCAAGGGAGCTGGCTACTCCAACACAATCCACTACACCAGCGGCTCCACGCTGCGCACGTTTGAAGAGATCTTTGGCGTTACGCCGCTGCTGGGCGACGCCGCCAACCAAACCGACCTGAAGGACCTGTTTGCGGTATTTCCGTAACCTAAACATTGGCAATCGGCAATCACGGACGCCCGCGGGCGTCCTTTTCTCTTTAGAATCTGGCATCTTTCTGCGCGGTAATTTACCCTTCCCGGCATGACTTCTCGGATCCTGTTTCGCCTGCTTGGCGTCTTTGTGCTCGTCGCGCCCTTTATCACCGCTCAACAACACATGGAAATGGCCGGCCCGGACATTGTGATCCACGGCGGCCGCATCATCGATGGCACGGGCAATCCATGGTACGCAGGCGATATTGCTATTATCGATGGCCGCATTGTAGCGGTTGGAAAAATTCCCGGCGGAATCGCCAAGCGCGTGATTGAGGCGAACGGCATGGTGGTTGCGCCCGGATTTATTGACATGCTGGGTCAGTCGGAGACGGCGCTGCTCATCGACAATCGTTCGATCAGCAAGCTGGCGCAGGGCATTACTTCTGAAATCACGGGCGAAGGTGGCTCTATCGCACCGCAGAACGTTCTGACCATTGCGGCAGCGCAACCCTCGCTCGATCCCTATCACCTGAAGATTGACTGGACGACGTTGGACGAATACTGGCAGCGCTTGGCAAAGAAAGGCACGCCCATCAATATTGGCACGTATGTGGGCGCAGCGCAGGTGCGTGAAGCAGTGCTGGGCGATGTGAATCGTGCGCCGACTCCGGAAGAGTTGGAAAAGATGAAGGCGCTGGTGGAACAGGCCATGCAGCAGGGCGCGCTGGGCATCTCAACGGCGCTGATTTATCCGCCGGGACACTACGCCAAAACAGAAGAGCTGATTGAACTGGCCAAAGCAGCGGCGCGCTATGGCGGCATTTATGCCACGCACATGCGCAGTGAAGGCCAGAACGAAGTGGCCGCTGTCCGGGAGGCGTTGCGCATCGGCGAAGAAGCCCATCTGCCGGTGGAAATATTTCATTTGAAAGTCAGCGGAAAGTCTCGCGCGGGAAAGATGATTGAGATCGTGCGCATGATCCAGCAGGCGCGTGACCGCGGCCAGGACGTGACTGCCGATATGTATCCATATCTGGCCGGCGCGACGGCGCTTGCGTCCAGCCTGCCTCCGTGGGTGGCCGATGGCGGCATGGACAAACTGCTGGAACGCCTTCGCGATCCTGCGGTGCGCCAGCGGATCAAAACGGAAATGTCCGCCACGGGTGAGCGCACTTGGGAGAACCTTTATATTGATTCCGGCGGAGCGCCGGGCGTGATGGTTGCATCGGTGGTGAATCCGGATCTGAAGCAATATACCGGCAAGACGGTAGCGGAGATCGCACAGGCACAAAAGAAAGATCCGCTGGATGCGTTGATGGACTTTGTACTGGCCGATAAAGGCCTTTCCGGCGCGCTTTATTTCATAGCCAGCGAAGAAGACCTGCAAACCGGACTACGGCAGCCGTGGACCAGCATTGGCCTGGACGCGAATGAGCTCTCGCTCGATGGGCCGCTGTTTGAGCCGCACACCCATCCCCGTTCCTTCGGCAGCATGCCGCGCTTTCTGGGGCATTACGTGCGCGATCTGCAATTGGTGCCGCTGGAACAGGCGATCCGCAAGATCACTTCCCTGCCCGCGCAGCGCGAGCACCTGGTGGGCCGTGGTCTGATCAAAGAAGGCTTCTTCGCCGACGTCACGATCTTTGATCCGGACAGCATCATCGACAAAGCCACTTACACCCAACCAGCACAGTTAGCAGAAGGAGTGAAATACGTAATTGTGAACGGGCAAGTGGCATTCGAAAACGGAAAGGCCACCGGAGCGATGGCAGGAAAGGCATTGAAGGGGCAGGG
>DASXIL010000721.1:0-10745 GCA_036497985.1 Candidatus Angelobacter sp.
GCGGCGCGTATCAGTCAGGTGCGGCTGTGCCCGGAGGCGTGATTGCGGATGCTTTTTATGCCAAGGGTAGGAGCAATCCGGAAGCGCTCTTGCACATGGTTGCAGATTTAATACAGACTTCCGCAGCCCAGGCCACCGACCATAAAAGAGAATCCGCCCCCGTCTGGATACCCCGAAACGGCAAAGATTCGCGTGGTATTCCTTTCGTGGTGCTTACCTGCACCGATTGCCTGCGGTCATTTCCGCTCAGCGTGGTCACGCAAGACCTGCAGAAAATTCAGGAAACGCCCTGCCTGTTCTGTCCCAATACGGTCAGGTACATTATTGATTTTTCTCTGTTGATTGCTTCTCCTCGACGCGATCAGGAGAGCGCCGAGCCGGTCATTCCCGGAATAAAGAAAGCAGCTGCGAGATAGTGTGGCTCTTTGAATTACCGGAGAACCAGCTGGCAGCCCAAGCGTGTCATCATGAGGAAACCAACAAAATGAATAACGAAGAAACCTACAAAGCCAAAAAGCTCGCGGAGCAAGCGAAAGATCGTGAAAGAATGGCCCGCATCGTGAAAGAAGACAAGAGAAAGGCGACCCGCCAGGAAGACGTGAACCAAGCCGCTGCACGGATCGACACGGAAGGTACTGAGGGCTAGCGGCTATCTGCTCATTCCAGTCGCTGGCCAGGCTAAAGCCTGCGCCTACGTGCCGCTATATTAAGCACCTGCTGCGCGCGTATCGCGATAGGCCCGCGTCTGGTTCTTAACCGCAAATTTTGAACGATCTCTTGAACGATCTTGGGTTTATTCGCTCTTAGCTAGTCGTGGAGCACCACGCTTAAGAGCGACCGGTGGATCTGCATGTGGCCGTTGTATTCGATGAAACCCAGTTTGCGGAAGCGGTTCATAAAGAAGTTCACCCGCGCGCGGGTTGTGCCCACTATCCCCGCCAGCGTCTCCTGGCTGATTTTTGGAATCACTGTTTCCGGCTCTCCTTCTTTACCAAACTGGGCCAGCAGCAGCAGGGTCCGCGCCAGGCGCTTTTCACTGGAATTGAAAAGCTGATCAACTAGGTCGGATTGCAATCGAAGACTGCGCGTCAGCAGATAGGCAATAAAAATGTCCGACATGGTATTTTCTTTGTGCAGCGCGCTGATCATTTCCATTCGATCGATCTTGAGCAGCGAGCCCTCGGTAAGCGCCACTGCGGAGGACATGCGCAGATGCTGGGCGTTGACTATGCACCCTTCACCCAAAAAATCTCCCGCGCCCAACAAGGCAACGGTCGCTTCCTTGCCTGCCGCGGAGACCACATTGAGCTTGATCTTCCCATGCTGAACGTAAAACACACCGTCCGCCTCGTCGCCCTGTGAATAGACAATCTGATCTTTTTTGAGATCAACGATTGCCCTGCCCAGCCCAACGTTGGCCAGGAAAGCCTGGGGATCAAAGCCGTTGGGATGTTTATTTGTGGCTTTGGCCTTAGATGCCCTTGCCCGTCCGTTTGAAACTCTTTTGGCTAACTGCTTTGCCCGTCCGTTTGAAACTCTTTTGCCTAACTGCTTTGCCATGGAAGCTCCTCTGGAAAAAGATTTGCTTTTAGTGTCCCTATTCCCGTCGCGCTCTGCCCGTGGGTTTTCGCTGTGGATCGATTCGGCTGGCAAATGGAACTCTTTTCTTCTTCTTTATGAACGTAGCAGGTGGCGAATCATGCGGGGAAACGCGTTTTCTTGGCGGCAGGATTTCTTTTATGCGGGTGCATTTTTATTGTGGTGGCTCCGTCCGACACCGGACTTAACGCCCCCCCCCGAATTAACGTCGCGTTTAGTGAAGAGAAGAATTATGCGCTGAAAAACTTATCTTGCCATTCAAATAGCTTAAGCATAGACTCTATTTTAAGGGTTCATTTAATGCTACGTTAATGGAAAGATTCGGCCCCTTGCAGGAGGTTCCAATGGAAAAAGACGCGCCAACAAATGGACATAAAGCTCCCCGTATAGGGGATAAAGCGCCTGACAAGGGACACAACGGGAACGGCAAAGCAGCGATTCCGTCCCATTTTGCCAGTAAGCTGGTTTCTGCTGTCCCCCACAGCAGAAAAGGAAAACACAACCTGATTGTTTCGATGATCCTGGACGATTTGGACGAACTGGAAGCGGAGCGGGCCATTCAGGTTCCTCTTGAAAACCTGGACGGCGAGAAGATGGAAAATGTTCGTTCCGCTCTCAACCGGGCCACCAGGCAAAGGAATATGGTTGTGGCTACGGCCACGGACGAAAAATATTTTTACATATGGCGCTCAGAAGCAAAGTCAGAATTAAAGACAGAGCCTGCCGCGGCTCCGTTGAATGCGGGAGCACGGAATTCCCAGCGCTGATTTTTTTCGTCGATTGTGTTGAAATCAGGTATTCGCGCTCAAGACGCGATTTGCGTGCTGCGAACTCAGGGATGAAAAGTCTGACCTGCTTTTTTCTGTTTGTTATCTAAAGCGCGCTGGTGCCAATCACAGGACGCCTTTCTGCCCGAGCTTAGCTTGAATATGGCTCGGTCTTTGGGCCTGTGTGATGAGTGCCTGCGGCAGCCGCCCTTGCCTTTCTGGGGATTATCTTTTTAAGTCCCAGGGCCAGATCAGCTAATTCCAGATGGCGGGCAGTTTGGGGATCGCCGGGCACGTCGGCTTCAGCCTGCCATTCGCTCTTGCCGCTTTCTCGGTTCAAGTTAGACTCAGGGTTGATCCACATACCTTTTAATGCGTGGCCGTTTTCAGGGTAAGAAGTTTTAGACATGAACACATAACCTTTGATAGCCATACTACCAATCCAGAGACTTGGAAATCTGTTCAGTATTGCTCATGGGCCGGGTGCACTATCCTTTCGCGCACTTTGCGAAAGGGTGGGATTCCATTCCGCATCATTTTCCATTTCGGTCCACGAGACAAGTGTCAGGGCATTGCTTCAGTCGGGCCGCAAACGCTCACAAAAACTTTTTCCTCGCTGCCGCAGGCCGGAGCGCAGCGCAAAACGGGGTTTGTCAATAGCTGATCCCATCCTTCGTGCTTGCGAAGAAATGGGATTCGGTTTAGCCGCCGAACCCCATTCATTTCTTTCATCCGCGTTCATCCGCGTTGATCCGCGTTGATCCGCGGTAAGACTTTCCGGTTCTCCCGAGATCTAAAACCTCCAGATGACGCCGCCGGAATAGCGGAAGTTGTTTTGGTTGGTGCTGGTGCCGGTGGTAAGGCCGGTCAGCGAGTCGAGCGTGTTGAAATTTGTGCGGATGAAATCCACTTGCGCCGCGCGAATGGCGAAGTGGCGCGAGAGGCCGATGTCGATGCCGCCGCCAAAAGCCATGGCGAACGCGTTGTAGCTATCCAAGGGAGCCGATATTCCTCCCAGGATCGGTACGCTTACGCCTGCGCTCAGGCTGGAGTGCGCCGCGCCGAACAGCGCATGTCCAAAGACCGAGCTCTTGCCGAAATAGCCGGTGACAGTGGGGCCAAACAGCATGTCATACATGTGCTGTTGCGTGCCGGCGGAAAAGCCGAGCCCGGAAATACCGGCCAGCTGTTTGGAGTTGCCGCTGAAGTCGGCGGTAAGACCGAAATGGCGGGTGAAGTTGAAGGTGCCCTGGCCTTCCCATCCACCAAGACTGCCGCCGAGGTTGAAATTGCTGCCCCCGATGCTGGTACTGCCGAGGTCATTGCTGGAATGAAGCAGGGAGTATCCCCCGAAAATGGTTCCGCGTGTTGCTACCTGGCTGGTCTCCAGTTGGGCAAAGCTCAACATAGGAAGACACAAAATGGCTGAGAATAAGATCGCGCGTAGGCGCATTGATGGCTCCTTGATAAGGTGGGTTCGTTATAAATACAAACCCGCTCAGCGGAGGTTGTTGCGGCAGCGGAGGTAAAGAACTGTGGCCTGTTAGAGAGAGTGCGAGTAAAGAATTGTAAGAGGCAGGAAATCCTACTACTGATTAAGACTGATAGCACTGATTTGGGATTGCCAAGATCGCCGGAATTGCCAAGAGTGCCAAAATTGAAAACCGAACCTTAGCACGGATCAACCAGATGAAATGGAATCGAGGCTTGCGAAATCGGGAGAATCACTCCGACTGAAGTCCTCTGTTTCCTCCTTTCCTCTGCGTTTCAAAGGTTTTGAATTGGCGATTTTGGCAATTTTCTGATCTGTGTCATCAGTGTTTATCAGTGGTAAGACTCGGGTTTTATGCGATTGCTTTCAGCATCTCCGCAGGCGCGGCGTTATCGCCAAAAGTTTCGCTCACGTGGACGAAAAGATCTTTGTTCCCAGGCGCAAACACAAAGCTGCCGCCGAGTTGCAAAGGATCTTTGCCCAGGCGATGCTGTTTGTGTCCTGCGGCTTTTGCCCGCTTGCGCGCCTGCAAATTGTCTTTGCGCAGCAGGTGGAGCAGTGAAGCGTGGCGCAGGCCGACAGTCTTATAGGCTTCGCGTTTGTCATCGATGAGAAGAGGAAACTGGATGCCCGTTTTCTCGCGGAAGAACTTGGCATAGCTTGCATCGCCCAGGCCAACCACGGCGAGATGAGCGCCTTTCTTCTTGAACTCGGCTTCAAATTCGCGCAACTGCGCGACGTGCTCTCCGCAGAAGATTCAACCGTAGTGGCGAAGGAAGACCACCACGGCTGGCCCGGTTTCCCATAGGGATCCGAGACGGGTCGGCTTGCCATCGGCGTCTGGGAGCGTGATTCCAGCCAGCTTGCTGCTCAGTGATTCAGCCATGCCGGACATTTTCTTGGCAGGCGGCATTGATGTCAAGGCAGTATTGCGATATATCGACGCACATATATAAGGAGAAAGTTCCGGGATTGCAAATTTAAAAATTCAAATTTGAAATTTTGAAATCCAGATTTGTTATTCTTTTCCGCCTATGCGTGAAATTAAAGGTGCAGTTGCAGTTGTAACCGGAGCGGCTTCAGGGATTGGCCGCGCTCTTGCGGTGGATCTGGCGAAGATGGGCGCACAACTCGCGCTCTCCGACGTAAACGCTGCCGGCCTGGAAGAAACGCGAGCCCTGCTGGGCAATGCCACGGCGCGCACCTACACGGTGGACGTTTCGAAAGCGTCGGCGGTTGAAGATTTTGCTCAGGCGGTGCAACGCGATTTTGGCCGCGCATCATTATTAATCAATAACGCCGGTGTCGCGCTGATGGGCACGCTGGCGGAAGTTTCTTTAGAGGACATGGCATGGCTGATCGGCATCAACTTCTGGGGTGTGGTGCACGGCTGCAAGTTCTTTACGCCGATGTTGCAGCGCGAGAGTGACGCTCACATCGTCAACCTCTCCAGTATTTTTGGGTTGATTGGCCCGCCAGGACAGACCGCCTACGCTGCCAGCAAATTTGCGGTCCACGGATTCAGTCAGTCGTTGCGGGAAGAGCTTCGCGCCACCAGCTCAATCAAAGTCACGTCGGTGCATCCTGCTGGTATTGCCACGCCCATCGCGCATAGCGCTCGCGCCGGCAGCGGCGTAACCGCAGCGGCCCGTCAGGAAGCCGAAGAGTATTTCAAAAAAGTAGCGTTGATTACGCCGGAAGAAGCCTCGCGGGTAATCATCAAGGGCATTCTGGCAAATAAAAACCGTGTGCTCATCGGCGCGGACGCTTACCGCATCGACCGCATCCAGCGGCTTTTTCCTGCGCGCGCCAGCGCCATGTTTGCGGCGTTTCTGGAGAAACGAAGAGGGCCAAAGTCAGAGAATGCGGCAAGCGCGTCGAAAGCGGTTTGACCGCCAGCCACCGTCCAAAAGCAAGGACGGAACGGCCGAAATCGGACGTGAGTTACGATTTCGGAAAAAATCGGGAGCCATCCTGCGCATTTTGACAATTCGTTCCCGGCGGGACATAATTCATCGCCCATTTTTCTAATCGACGGACAATTGCGTTTGCTGGTTCACGCGGCAAGAAATCTGATGCAGGGACAGGATTTTTGCCATAAAGTGTCCCTGACTAATTTTTCGCGTCTCAATTTTTTGGCCCAATGGCCCCGACGGCCTGAAAGACCGTTTCAAGGCATATATGCCCGTGGGTGGGATGCGTGCAATCAGAGTTTCATTTTTAGGAGACTGCGTTCGACTCAATCATGTGGCATAATACTCAGCCAATAAAGGGTACTCGAACTATTCGTCCCATGAATGAGCATTCATTCACGTTTTCACTGGCCTTTACGCCCGACTTCATCGGACGACAGCGCCAGACAATTTCCTCATGCTTCGCCACTGCTACCTGGGAGGGTTTATGCGGTATATCCATCTGTTGAGAATCTTTCTTGCGTCTTTGCTGCTTTCCGGCATGGTCTTTGCGCAGGGTATCGGCGCCTCGGGTGACATCCGGGGAACGGTGACAGATCCGTCCGGCGCTGTTGTTACCGGCGCGAATGTAACAGCCACCGATATTGCCAAAGGAATCAAGCACACCGTGGCCACCGATGCCAACGGTCAATACCTGCTCACGGGACTTCAGCCCGCTACCTACAACCTCAGTGTTTCGAAATCTGGTTTCCAGTCGGAATTGGCAAAGAGTGTGGTAGTGAATGTCGGCCGGACCTCGACCGTTGATTTCCCCATGAAGGTCTCGCAGGTTTCAGAGCAGGTGGAAGTCACGGCTGAGCCGCCGGTTGTTGAAACCGAAAGAGGCGGGCAGGCCAATGTCGTGACAGAGCAGACCATTCGCGATCTGCCTATCAATCGTCGCGACTACCTGACCTTTACTCTGCTGGCTCCCGCGGTTTCAGATTCGACGCGGTTGGCTTCTGATCAGGACTTTCGTGTTAAACAAACACCCCAGAGCGGACTCTCCTTCTACGGCAGCAATGGTCGCGGCAACAGCGTTACGGTCGATGGCGGTGAAGTGAATGACGACGCCGGCGGCGTGCGCCTGAACATGAGCCAGGACGCGGTACAGGAATTCCAGATCAACCGCAGTAATTACGGAGCCGATCTCGGCGGCGCAAGCGGCGCAACCATCAACATCGTTACCAAATCCGGTGGCAATGATGTTCACGGGAGCCTTTTCGGCTATTTCCGCAATGATGCTCTGGACGCAGCCAATCCTTTTTCCATCAGCCAGGCGCTCGCGCCCGGTCAGCCATTCAATCCTGCGGCGCCCGATCTTAAGGGTACCCATGTAAAAGACAGCCTTACCCGCGAGCAATTTGGTGGGGCGATCGGTTTTCCTCTCAAGAAAGACAAAACGTTCCTGTATAGCTCATTTGAAGGTCTTCTGGGCGACGCGCAGAACGCCGTTCCTTTGCTGACGAATACCAACATCTTTCGGCCTGACACCGGTCAGTTTAGCGGCAACAATCAGACTGCAATCCTAAGCGGCTTGACGGCGCTGGGTGGGACTCCAGTCCCATGCCTGACCGGCCAACCGGCCCTGCCCGCAGCAGTTTGTGCTGGGATTCTCAACAATGTGTTGACGGTTAATCCGGCCACCAGCCCTCGCAACGCATACATTGTCAACCAGTTTGAAAGCAATGGCGGCCTGTTTCCGTACAACAACCGGCTCTATCTCGCTTCAACCCGCTTGGACCATCAGTTCAGTGATCGCAACCAGGTTGCCTTGCGTTATAGCTTTGGGCATGATCTTGAACAGAACCCTGATGTGACCTCACTCACTGGTTTTTCCCGCGGCAGCTCTGTCAAAGCCTTTGACCACACATTGCTGGGTTCATGGTTCCACCAATTCAGCCCTCGAACACTCAATGAAGCCCGCGTTCAGTGGAATTACTCGAATTTTGATGTCAATCCAAATACTCCGGGCCAAGTAGGATTGGACATCCCTGGCTTTGGAAATCTTGGAACGCAAATTTTCCTGCCCAGCTTTACCATCATGCGGCGTTATGAGTTTGCCGATAACATGACTTTGGTTCGCGGCAAGCACAACATCAAGTTCGGTGGCTATGAGCTCTATCGCGGAAACCACTCTGAATCGCATACGTTCTTTCCCGGGCGGTTTGTGTTCGGCAACCTGCCGGGTGGTTTGCTCAGCCCCTGTCTGCAAGTCCCCGCAGCGTGCGGCTTGACTGGCGTGAATCCTGCCACCATCAACTCAATGCAGTCAGTGTCACTGGGATTGCCTCAGTTCTATCAGCAGGGTTTCGGCAACCCGATCTACAACTACCCGCGTCCGTTTACCGCCGCGTTCGTGCAGGATCAGTGGCAGATGACACCGAATTTCACATTGAACGTCGGCGTCCGTTATGAACTCGATTCCCAGTATGGAGCGTTGGCGACGGACAAAAATAATTTTGCCCCGCGCCTCTCCTTCGCATGGGATCCGTTCAAGGATCACAAAACCGTCGTCCGTGCAGGCTATGGAATCTTCTACTCGCCTATCTATGGCCAGATTGCTGACGTAGTCCAGACGCTCGGACTAGTCAACGGTGTGCGTCCCATTGCTCAAACGTTTGTACCGCTCACCGCTTCGCCAATAAGCTCTGCAGCAATCTTCCAGACTCTGTTCGCCCAAGGCAAAGTTCAGTGCACCACGCCCGCCGCGGGCAATGCGGCTTGCATTACGCCGGCTGATCTGACCCAGTTCGGCATCAACATCACGCATACCGGACCGGTTCCTCCGTTGAGCGTTTTGTTCAGCGGCCAGCCTAATTACCAGAACCCCTATTCTCAGCAGGCTGAATTCGGTATTGAACGCGAGATTGCCAAAGGCTGGGCTGTATCTCTGAGTGGCATTTACGTTCATACCATTGGCCTGCCCGTGGCGATTGATACTAACGCGCGGCCGGTGAATTTCACGACAGTACCTCTGGCCAACGGTAAGACCGCTTCTTTCCGCAACTGGGCTGCTACGAACCCACAATGCGCTGGAGCAGGCATCGTCAATTGCTTCGTCAACCCGCTGTTGCTCCAGTCGGACCAGTACTCATCCAAGGGTTCCGCTGTTTATGAGGGCGCCATCCTTGAGGTGAAGAAACACTTTAGCCAGCATTTCTCCGTCCTGGCAAATTACACGCTGAGCAAAGCCTTTGATACCACTACCGACTTCAACAGCGACTTTGGTCCGGTCGATAACACGAACTTGGCTGGCGAACACGCATTGTCCAGCTTTGACCAGCGCCACAAAGTCGTCCTGGCTACCGTTGTGGATACTGGCAATTCCGGTGGACACATTTTTTCGAACTTCCAGTTCGCGCCTATCTTCCGCTATAACAGCGGTCATCCTTTCAACCTGCTGGCAGGAACCGATGTGAACGGCGATCGTCACAGCACCAATGATCGTCCTATTGGCGCCGCCCGCAACACCGGTCTGGGGCCTGACTACATGGACTTTGACATGCGCATTACGCGCCGCTTCAAGATGGGCGACCGGGCCAACCTGCAGCTTCTGGCTGAAGGTTTCAACCTGGCAAACCGTACTAACTTTGCCAGTGTGAACAACGTTGTGGGTCCTAATTTCGGTCGCCCCGTCGCGGCAGGCGGGCAACCAGGCTTCACCACGTTTAATATTTCCGGCAGCGCAGCCCGGCCTGCGAGTGCACCGCTTGCCTTCACCTCGGCTTTCCCGATGCGCCAGTTGCAACTTGGTATTCGCATCGGCTTCTAGCTCTTAACCTCAACGACGGGGGCGGCATCGCCTCCGTCGTTTTCTCTTTAGCTCCAATTGCCTGTCTCGATTTCTTAGCGTCCATGTCTGTTGCCTCCCCAACTACGCCCAACTTGAGCCCGATGACCGGCGCGCAAGCGGTTGTTGCCACTTTGGTGCGGCACGGCATCACCGCAGGCTTTGGCATTCCCAGCATTCACAATATTGCTGTTTATGAAGCGCTGCGACAGACGCCCAAATTTCATCATTGGGTCGTGCGTCATGAGCAGGCGGCGGGTTATGCCGCAGACGGCTTCTATCGCCGCAGCGGCCAGATAGCCGCCATCTTCGCCTCCACCGGCCCCGGAAACCTGTTTACCCTGGTCCCGCTGCTGGAAAGTTTGCAGAACAACATTCCCGTCCTTCTCATCGGCACCAACATTGCGTCTTCTATGCTGGGCAAGACGGGCGGAGCGCTGCATGAGACTCCGGACCAGTTGGAGATTATCCGTCCTCTCACGCGCTTTGCCCGCCGCGTAACCAGCCCGGATGCACTGGTTGAGACGATTGCCGAAGCCGGCGCCGTTCTCCGCGGACCTTTGCCGGGGCCTGCTTTTATCGAGATTCCGCACGATTTCTTTCTTGCCACTGTAAACGCGGATTTATCAAAGCCGGCGGCGCAGAATTCCGGGTCGCATCCGGCTCTGCCGTCTCAAGAGATAGAAGATGCCCAGAAGAGAATTGCCGCCAGCCGCGCGCCCACAATTCTCGTTGGGGCCGGCGTTCGCGAAAGCGCAGCTATTGTCCGCAAGTTTGCTGAACTTATACAATGCCCGGTCTTTACCACCACCAGCGGGAAGGGAATGTTTCCCGGCGATCATCCGCTTTCCCTGGGCTGCATCTCGCGTCTTGGCGCGGTGCAGGAAGTTTTTGGGCAGAGCGATATGCTCATTTCTTTTGGCGCCCGTCTCACGGAGTTCGATACCGGCCGCTTCGGCCTGCAGATTCCTGCCCAGCACATTCAGGTTATGGAGGATCCAAGTTACGCAGGCGATCGGATTCCTTCCAGGAAGATTGTCGGCAAAATCGCCAAGATCGCACAGGCCTTTGCCCCGAGCGCTACGGCGCGTACTCCGTGGTGCGATATCGCCTCAATCAAGACAAGCGAATCACAGCGCCTG
>DASXIL010000722.1:0-4339 GCA_036497985.1 Candidatus Angelobacter sp.
ATGAGCTCACTTTTGCGCGCTCATTTACTTACACCACGCGCGGCCAGCTTCTGGGGCACATGATTATCGAACTTGAGATGCTGCATCAGAAGATTGCTCAGGTGCCGGGGTTCCCTGCGGAATACAAAACTTTGATTGAGCACCTTATCATCAGCCATCACGGCAAGTATGAGTTTGGCAGCCCTAAGATGCCTATGTTTCCCGAGGCGTTGATGCTGCATTACCTTGACGACCTTGATTCAAAGATGGAGAGCATGCGCGCGCATTTTCAGCGCGAACCGGGCGCCGAATGGACGACGTATAACGCCAGCCTGGCTCGTCCCTTGCTCAACTCGAAAAATTTCCTGGAGAAAATACAGGCCGGGAACGGCACTGCTCCAGATGTTCAGCCCGACGCGGCCCAGCCTGACACCGCTCTCCAGGACACTGTACTAGAGAGCTCGAAAGCTGCTGCAGCGAAAGAAAAATAACTGACATTCCGCGGCTATAATTTCAGCAGACACACGCAAGTGTCGATGGAGGGGTCCTTTGAAATCTACGCGCAAATTGTATGTTGTGGCGCTACTCGCGCTGTGTTTTGTAATCGGCTGTGCCAGTAAGCCGGCCACGCCGGCATCATCAACCGACAATCCCAACGCTGCCGGGGGCGATAACGCTGCTGCGAATGGGGCGGCTGGCAGCAAATCGGCGGACAAGTCTGCCGCTGGCAAACCGGCTCCTCAGACCATCACCATTCCCGCCGGGACCGTGCTCACCGTGCGCCTGGGCGAAACGCTCAGCTCCAAAGAGAGCAGCGCCGGGCAGGGATTTTCCGCGACGGTTGCTCAGCCGGTGGTTGTTGACGGAAAAACAGTAATTGAAAGAGGCGCGTCTGCGCGCGGTACCGTGGTGGATGCCAAGAGCATGGGCCACTTCAAAGGCGGGGCCCTGCTGGAGGTCCGTCTCAGTTCTGTGAGCATCAACGGCAGGGAAACTTCCGTTGACACCGGCATGGTTGCTCGCTCGGTCTCGGGCAAAGGTAAGCGGTCAGCCGGGTTCATCGGCGGCGGCGCTGGTGCAGGCGCTCTGATTGGCGCGTTGGCTGGCGGCGGCAAAGGTGCAGCCATCGGAGCATTGGCTGGCGGCGGCGCTGGAACAGCCGGAGCGGCATTTACCGGTAACAAAGAAATCGTCCTCCCCGCGGAACAGCCCTTGACCTTCAAGCTCAAGCAAGCGATAGAAGTCCGCGAGTAGAAATTTGTCACCAAAGAAATCAAAGGGGATGCCGCGTAGGCATCCCCTCTTTTTGCTTCTTAGCTGCTTGAGTTGTTTCTTCATTGGATCAGCGATACTGATTTCACCTCCGCAATCTGTGCCAGCTTCTTCAGCCGGTAGGTAAGAATGCTGCCGGTCAACTCCATGGTTCCCTTTCCGGTCTCAACGCTGAATCCCGCGAGCGCAAGTTTTTTGGCGACCGCCGAACCAGTTTCCGTCAGCTCAAGTTTGACCTTGACCACTCTGGACGATGGGGGATTACAGGTCTTGCCATCCGCCGTGGAGCCGATGCTCGCGCACTGATAGTACGAAAGCAGGTCCGCGCTGAACTTGGGCTGGACCAGTTTGAGTGTGCTGTCCCACTCGGCTTTCTGTTTCGCCTCGTAACGGTCTTTCACCCCAGTGAAGATTCCCGGCCCATTGCCAGCCGGCGCTTCAGGATGCAGGTCTTTCCCTTCAAACGTGTGTGTGACCTGCGATGAGGACATATCTATCAACGGAGCGTCAGCACTGACTTCCACCGTTTCATTGGACGAACCGGGCGATGGCGGTGGTGGCGCGACTGGAGCAGACGCGGGCTGACTGGTGCGATAGGTGGCTATGCCTCCGCCAGCTCCGCCTCCAACGCCTGTGCCGTTGCGAGACAATTTTGCAAATGCCTGGAGACGCTCTTCCCCGCCCGGCACCGCCAACGGCGAAACGCCTTCCGGCAATTCAACCGGGACCTCTACCTTCACCGGCTTGCCGTCTGACACGACCGTCTTTTCTTCCACCGCCACGAACGATGTGTATTGCGTAGCCAGGCTGTGCTCCAGGCCGACCTGAATAATTTCAGCCTTGTATTTGGAATTGCCGGACTGTATGCCGTTCCAGTCCTGTGACATCAGGTCTTCCACTTTATGCCGCGCCCAGATTTTTTCCAGCGCCGCATTGCCTGCGCCTGCCGACGAGAAATCGACCGGGATCGTGCGGCTGTAATCGCCGGTTCCCTGATATCCCTTGATGGTGATCTTGCCCGACGGACTTCCGCTATACCTTCCGGTAATGATTACCGGCTTGGCGGAAAAGAGATCGCGCACATTTTGGGGATATACCTCGGTCACCGGCAGTCCGTGCCAATCGATGGCAATGTTGGTCAACACCGGCGAATGCACGCGCTCATAGAAGCGGTCCGCAGCGGCCTGCGCCTCTCCCGGCGCAGTCACAAACTCCACATCGCCGTGGCCTTCTTCCGCCATCTTGGTCAGCAAAAAGCGATTCACCGCCGTCCCGATTCCGAACGAGAACACGCGCGCGTCAGAATGCTTCTTCACCTCCGCGATGATGTCGGCATCATTACCAACGTATCCGTCTGTCATGAAACAAACAACGCGAATCGGATCGGCTTCCATCGGCTTGTCAGCGCCTGCATCGTCGCCCAGTGCCGTGCGGATGGCCTTCATCATCTCGGTCCCGCCGCTGCCGTATGCTCCGGCCAGTACCTTTTTTGCCTTGGCCACGTTTTCCGGCGTCGCCGGTACCGGCTCAGGAAAAAGGATTCTGGTGTCGCCAGAGAAGGTAATCAGGTTGAAGGTTTCATCTTTCCGCAAATTATCGAGAGCGCGCTGGATCGTCTTCTTGGCCATCTCCAGCGGAAATCCCCACATGGAGCCGGACGTATCAACCACAAAGATAAGCTGCCGCGGCACCAGCGCTTTTTCCTGCGGCCGGTCAGGCGGCTGCAAAATCAGCGTGAAATATCCTCCCGTCTTATCGGCGTGAGTCAAGATGGCGTCACTAATCCCAGTGCCCGCAACTTTATACTTAAGGATGAAGTCCTTGTTTGGCGGCACAGCCTGGTCCGCCAGCGTCACATGGTAGGAATCAGCGCCGGTTCGGTCGGCAAAGATTTTGTGTGATGTTGACTCAACATCACCTACTGGAACGCCCGCTGCCAGATTGACCTCCATCGATACATCATGCCCAGCTGTTGGATCATCGGTGTGCACTCCCGCCACCGGAGGGCTGATGCGCGAAGCGTCCGGCACCTGATCACTGTTCGGCATGGTGCCATGGTCGCCCGCGGAAGTGGGATTGCCGGGTATGTAGCGCGGCCCAACCACCAGCGGAAATGCAAATTCGTATGTGCCGGCTTCATACTTGAGCAACTCAAGCACTGATAGCTTTATCTGCACCGTGCCGTTGGGCGGAATGTTTGTGACCGACTGCGTGAAAATATTGGGACGCTCCTGGTCCAGCAGCGCGGCCGTGTGGCCGGTGTTGCGCGCCTGCTCGTAGATTTTGCGCGCTTCGTCGCGCTCCTTGATCACAGCTCGAATTTCGCGCTCACCCACTGTCATGGTCATGCCGTCCACGGCGCTGTCATGCGGCAGCGGAAAGACATAGACCGCTTCCACCGCGTCCGGCAAAACGTTTTCAAATTCCTGCGTGACCTCAATCCGCGCGACAAAGCCGCTGATCTCAGTCTTGATGCCAGTGTGCTTGAGCGGAACAAAGCCGGTGACTTTACCGTCTTTGCCGATGATTTGTAGTTGGCTATTTCCCTGGGGCTGGCCCGCAGAAGCGTTCTGCGGATTCATGATGATGAGGACATAGAGCAAACACAAGGCCACCATGGCGGCCGTCGTTAAACGGGCTTTCATATTTACTCCTGCATTCTTGCAGGAGAACGATAGGATCCAGAGTTCTTGCAGGAAATTTAGCGGATGCGCGCGAGCGGTTCCTATGGAACTTTGAAGGTGACGCCGGTGTCAAAGCGATCAGGCTTGCCAATCGTGCATGCCGGGGCGAAAGCGCTACTTGTGCGGAGCAAAATTGGCTGGTAGCAACGACATCATTTTCTCTGGCTCAGTTTGTGTTGACCCGGCGAACTAACGAGATCTTTGTCCGATTTGCAGGATGGCTCTGCGCAGCCGCTGGTGCCTCACCAACAGTTGTTGGTAGCGCAGCTCTGTCCTGGCAGACTTGGCTGCGATGATGGCCCGCAAGGCATCTTTATCATCCGATAACCAGCGGTCGAGATCCGGGACAAGGCTAAGGACCGTGGCAAAATCGCCAAACGTAACGTGCGCTTGAGGCTTCAGCT
>DASXIL010000723.1:0-10026 GCA_036497985.1 Candidatus Angelobacter sp.
ATTGCCACGCCGCCGGGTCGCGGCGGCATTGGCGTGGTTCGCTTGGCCGGGCCGGAAGCGCGCACGATTGCCTGCTCCATGTTGCGCCTGAAGCATGAGCTTGCTGCAGGCCGTGCCGTGTTTGGTGAAGTGATTGAGCCTGCCTCCGGCGAACGCATCGACGAGGCGGTCGTCACATTTTTTGCCAAGCCTCACTCTTACACTGCCGACGATGTCATAGAAATCTCTGCTCACGGCGCGCCCGTAGTTTTGCGGCATATTGTCGAACTGGCAACATGCAGCGGCGCGCGTCTGGCAGAGCCCGGTGAGTTCACCATGCGCGCGTTTCTCAATGGCCGCATCGATCTCACGCAAGCAGAGGCTGTGCGCGACCTGATTGAGTCGCAAACGCTCTACCAGGCCAAAGTCGCGGCGCAACAGCTGGAAGGATCGCTTTCACGCAGGTTGCAGCCGATCAAGCGCAAGCTGGTGGAATTGGTGGCGGTGATGGAAGCCGGCATTGACTTTGCTGAA
This sequence comes from Candidatus Angelobacter sp., assembly GCA_036497985.1. Classification (GTDB taxonomy): domain Bacteria; phylum Acidobacteriota; class Terriglobia; order Terriglobales; family Acidobacteriaceae; genus Angelobacter. The sequence goes on from DASXIL010000723.1 coordinate 514, forward strand.
GATGATGTTTCAGTGCTGCCAGCCGCCGAGATTCTATCCCGGCTTGAAGAAGTGCAGGTTCCGCTCGAACAGCTGCGCGCCTCTTTTGCTTACGGCAAGATCGTGCATGAAGGCCTGACGCTGGCCATCGTCGGGCGGCCAAACGTTGGCAAGTCAAGCCTGTTCAACCGGCTAGTGGAGCGCGAACGCGCCATCGTGACCGCCACGCCGGGAACCACGCGCGACCTGGTCACGGAGACCGTTGCGCTCGGCGGTATTCCTATCAAGCTGGTGGATACGGCCGGCATTCGCCACTCCACCGACGAAGCGGAGACCATCGGCATCCGCAAATCTTATGAAGCCTTGAGCGAAGCTGACTTGGTTCTGGTGGTGCTCGATAGCTCCCAGGAAATCTCGGCAGAAGACCGCGAGCTACTGGCCATCGGCAGCAAGCGCCACGCGTTGGCGGCGGCCAACAAATCTGATCTTGCGCCCGACGGCCGGTTGCGACTTGCCGACTTGCAAGTCTTCAGGACATCGGCTGTGACAGGAGATGGGATCGAAGAGCTTCGCGCGGCGATCCTGGAACAAGTCTCCGGCCATTCTGTTGGCGGCGAGCAGGAAACCGGCTTTCTCACCAACATCCGCCACCAACGATTGGTGGAAGAATCGCTTAGCTGCATTGACGCGGCGTGCCAGGCGACGAAGCGAAAAATTCCGCATGAGATGATCATGCTCGATCTTTATGGAGCGCTGCGCCCGCTGGACGCCATCACCGGCGAAACCACGACCGACGACATCCTGAATCTGATCTTCAGCAGTTTTTGTATTGGGAAGTGATGATTACTCGTACGCTAAGGCTTCAATAGGATCTTGCCACGCTGCTACTATGCCGGGATAAAGAGCCCCGACTATAGCAGCCCCCATCGCGATCGCGCCGGCGATGGGCCACCATTCCGGAACAATTGCCTGTGGCAAGGATGCTGGTACGAACCTGGCTAAAAGCCATCGGCTCAGAAAACTGAATAGAATTCCCAGAACGCTTCCTCCGAGACCAAAACAAAACGCTTCCATCAGGATAATCCTGATGATTAACAGCTTCGATGCACCCAGGGATTTCAAAATTCCTATTTCCCGCGTTCGCTGCTGCACAGCCATGTACATGGAGAGCGATGCCACGGCCGCGCCTATCAAGACCGCAACACCAATAATCACGTTCAGCAAAGGACGTAGAAAGGGCACGTTATCTACATTCGTTAACGATACCAACTCTGCCACGGAATAGATGTTGTAGTCAGGAAGCAGGTTCTTAATGGATTCAATGACAACCGAAGTATTCGTCGGGTCGTCGAGTTTGAGGTAGATTTGAGCAACTTTGCCGGCGCTTCCATCAAGATCTTGCAAAGTTGATAAAGGCAGGAAAATGTGGGCGAGTTTGCCTGGCTCCACGATACCAGCCACGTGCCACTCGCGGTTCAGCAGGCTAACCTTGCTACCCGCATGAACGTGCGCCTGTTGAGCATAGTACGTGTCAAACAAAATATCGTCGGGCTTTTCAAACGAGTGCCCTTCTCTGAAAATGAACTTACCGCTCATGCGCTCAAAAGCCGCCGGATCTATCCCTGAAACTGTTGTCCAGCCCGAAACCAGGTGGCTGGCCACTCCTGTTCCGAACTTTACATGCGGCAGCTCTTCTAATTTTTGAATGAGCTTAATCGGCAGGTTAGAGAGACCGACAGTTCCAACGCGAGAGTCAGGGGATCGCACAATAATATCGGCGCCGATGCCACGGGTACGCTGCGAGGAGTCCTCGACGAAACCATGGCTTAACCCCACCAGCGTCAACATCAGGGTGACTGGGATCGCGATCAGCAGAACGCTCAGAAACGTTCGGACAGGCCGCTGACTCAAGTGTGCAAGAATAAGCTTGCTAATCACGTTACTGAGAATAGCAAAGCAGAAAAACTACAGCACCGTTGCGCTAACGCTCAAAATCCCCCGAATCTCTGCGGGGTCGTCTCTCCCCTTTTGAAAAGTGACACCCGGCAGTTTGGCGTAAGTATTGGCAAGCCTGATTTCCTTTACTTCAAAGAAGCGTGTGCCATCACGGCCAATGCGCTCGTCATACGTCATGCCGGTCAGATAATACGGATGCCCGCGCCAGAGCAGCAGCGTTACTTGTTGCGACTTCAGACCGGCAATCACAGGATCGACACTGACGGGAGGACCGGGTTCAAAGTGGATTTCCAGACGAACGTGGCGGCCATCATCTAAAACAAAGTCGCGGTTCACCACCAGCTTCAGTGCGTCAATGGTCGGCATATCAGCCACGCACAGTTCGCCGCCATTCAGGCGCATGACCCAGAAGCTCTGGTCCAAAGGAACATTCTGCTGCTGCAGCATGGTCTCAAGGCCGGCAGCTATGCCCCAGTTTTCGCAGCTTTGTTTGGCTGTGTTCAGCTTGGTATCTGCGGCGAGATCAGCGGTTTGGTCCGGCTTGAGGTAGTACTGCTGCCCTTGTTTCTGGTCGGCGGCTTGCAGTGACAGCGCGATAAGCAGGAAAAAGACTGCGAAATGTGACCTGCCTCGCATAGATAACTGCAAGTGTAAAGCTGATTGAGCGATATTGATCGGCAAGATTTGCGTGAGTTCTTACTTTGCCAATGCGGCCATGGCTTTGCGGAAGAGCGAATCGAAACTCTGCCCTGAAACATCGCCGAGCGTTGTCAGCGCCCGCTCCGCCATGGGTCGCTGATAGCCCAGATTAACGAGCGCAGAAATCACGTCTTCTTCCACCGGCAAAGTCGCAGTAACTGCTTCAGGAGGGACGCCAAAGGCATCCAGCTTGTCGCGCAGCTCCAGCACCATGCGCTCCGCGGTCTTTTTGCCGATACCTGGAATGCGCGTGAGCGAAGCCACGTTGTTGCCCTTGATGGCGGCTATCATGGTGTCCACGGGCATGCCGCTCAGAATGGTGATGGCCAGCTTGGGGCCGATTCCACTCACGCTCAGCAGCTTTTCAAATAATTGCTTTTCCCCCGCGCGCAGGAACCCGAAGAGCGCCAGCGTGTCTTCCCGCACATGCGTATGAACAAAAAACGATACTTCGACACCTAATGCCGGCAATTCCGAGAAAGTCGGGACGCTTATCGTCACGTCATAGCCGACGCCACCGGCATCGACAATCGCCTGGTTGGGGTGCTTCGAGATGAGCTTGCCACGCAAGTGTGCGATCATTGATTTTTGTCGCTGCGCTCCAACCGCTCAACACCTTCGCGTTTCACCAGAGCGATCTGCTCCTGATGCAGCGCGCTCGGCACGCGAGTCGGCCTCGCGCGATGGTAAACGGCCTGTCGCTGCGCTCCAACCCGCTCCACGTCCTTGTTGTCGAGTAAATCACTCTGCGCCTGTGGCAGCACGCTCTGCACGCGAATCGGCCTCGCGCGATAACAAACGGCGAAATCCTGTGTTGACGATCACTGTAGCCGCCAAAATCCGACATTTAACTCCTGCGCTTGTAAAAAATGTTGAACTGAAAGCCTGGATTCGGAGGAAACAGCACGGCAACTTTCTTCAGGCGCTCTGCCAATGCGGACGGCGCCAGCAGCGGGTAGTCGCGTTCGCGCAGCTCGTAATAATCCACGTCGAGGCAAAGCGAGAGCAGGTAAATGGCGATTGAGTCGCAAAAGGCGGCGGCCAAGTAGTCTGACTTGGCCTTTTCGTCCACGCGGCCAGAAGTGCTGGCCATTTTGCGAAATTCATGAGCGTCAAGACTCGTTTCACCGCGGACGTTTGCTTGTGCCTGTGACCATACCAGTTCGGCAAATTCCGGCGACATGCCTGCTTTGTCCACAAACGCGTGACCCACGTTGATGTAGAACTCAAAGGCAATGGCGAAGCGTTCATCCAGCAGGCGGGTGGAGATGAAGACACACTGCGAGTTGCCGGAGTCGATATTGCGATGGCAGATGGCACCTTCCGGCGGTGCGCCATCAAAGCGCTCTGCGACCATCGTCTTGTCGCCATCGCTGATGGTGAGGGGCACAAAATAAAAGGCCTTGCGTTCCAGCGCCGCAGCAATCGGCCGCGGTACGGCGCCGATGATCCGCTCCAGATCGTCGGAAGGGAGCATGACCTCGCCCGAGGTGGTATAGCAGATACCGTTGGGTGCCTGGTTGACTCGCGCATCGCGAATGATCTCCTGCGCGGTGCGGAGTTGCGCATTGACTGCCTGACTCACGTTATCATTCTAACGTACACTTGATTTAACGGAAGCCATGGGTCCTTTATGAAGAAATTCTTTTTGAGCGCCGGGATTGGCCTTGCCTCGGGCGTGATTACTTTCTTTCTCTCCGTGGCGTTCCTGTGCTTTGTGCTGCTAGCGCTCAGGGCAGCAAGCCACACCACTCCAGACATGTCGCTGGCATATAAAGCGGCGGTGCCAGTGGCGATCTTAGGGGCGATTTGCGGCTTTACCATCGCTCTGATCCGCGTGGGCCGTCCTCGGACGACTCGCTAGCCGCTCAACAAATCTTGACTCACAAGTGTTTGACCGCGTCCAACGATGCATTTAAACTTCTCTGCCCGCCACTCTGGCCCACATCAAGGAGAAATAATGCCAATCAGCAAGCGCCTCATCTCGTTTATCGCGGTACTCTCGCTGGCCATCGCGTTGAATTGCACCGCCCAGGAGAAGGTTGATCTGGATGCAATCAGCAAGATCCGTTATGAAGGCTTTCATAATTCCAAGATCATGGAGATAGCCAGCGGATTGATGGACCAGATCGGCGCGCGCCTGACCGGCTCTCCTAACATGCACAAGGCGAACGAGTGGACGCGCGACAAGCTGAAGGAGTTTGGCCTGGTCAACTCGCATCTTGAGCCGTGGGAGCCCTTTGGACGCGGCTGGGCCAATGACTATGTGAATGTGCGCATGGTCTCGCCGGATACGGCGCCGTTGATCGCCTACGCCAAAGCCTGGACGCCAGGAACCAACGGAACGGTCCGCGGCAGCGTGGTTCGCGTGACTATCCGCGGGCCGCAGGACATAGCGAAATACAAAGGCAAGCTGGCGGGCAAGATCGTGCTTTATGGCGATGACCCTGAGGTAAAGCCTTCAGTAGAGCCTCTTTCAGAGCGGTTGAATGAAAAGTCGCTGGCTGATATTGAGAATTATCAGATTCCCAGTGAGCGGAATGAGGCCCGTTTTCGCGAATTTGCCCAGCGCGCCCGTTTACAGCGCGCGATCAATAAGTTTTTCGACGAAGAAAAACCTTTGGCCGTCATCAACCACGGCCGCGGCACGTTCGGCGGTGGAACTGAATTCGTGGCACAGGGCGGCTCGAAAAAAGTGGGACAGACCGTTGGCACGCCGCAGATCACGCTGGCCACCGAGCATTGGACGCGCATTGCGCGCATCCTGGCGGCAAAGAAAGACGTGGAACTTGAGCTGAACGTAAAAAACAATTTCTATGACGGCCCGGAGGCGATGACCCAGAATGACACCATTGCGGAAATCCCCGGTACCGACAAAAAAGATGAAGTCGTGATGCTGGGCGCGCATCTTGATTCCTGGCACGCCGGCACCGGCGCCACGGACAACGGCGCTGGCAGCATTGTGATGATGGAGGCAGTGCGCATCCTGAAAGCGCTTGACCTCAAGCCGCGCCGCACGATTCGCATTGGCCTGTGGAGCGGTGAAGAGCAAGGCTTGCTGGGGTCAGAGTGGTATGTAGCGCATCACTTCGGTTCGCGGCCAGAGTCAAAAGATCCCGATCGCAAAGGCGATCCCTCAGTCCGTCGTCGTGAGAACGGTCTGATGTCCATCAAGCCGGAGCAGAAGACCGTCTCCGTCTATTTCAATATAGACAACGGATCAGGCAAGATTCGCGGCGTCTTTATGCAGGAAAACGCGGCGGTGGAGCCGATCTTTGAGGCCTGGATGAAGCCCTTCCACGATCTGGGCATGGACACATTGACCATGCGCAACACCGGCGGCACCGACCATCTTTCTTTCGATGCAGCCGGCATCCCTGGCTTCCAGTTCATACAAGACCCGCTCGAATATGACTCGCGCACGCACCACTCCAACATGGACGTCTATGACCGCTTGCAGCCTGAAGACCTGAAGCAGATCGCGGTAATTGTGGCGTCGTTTGTTTATATGGCGGCGCAACGTGATCAGATGTTCCCGCGCAAGCCGATCGAGAAAGAGTTGCCGCCAACTCCTCCGGCTGAGGACGAGGAGAACGCAGCGCCCGCGTCGCCGGTAACAAATCCTGCGGCAGCGGACCGTCCGCAGCAGCCCAGACCGGCGGAGCAACGCCCGGCTGCGCAGCCAAGCCCGACTCCGAAGCCGTAAGTTAGCGGTGAATTTAGGGGCCAGGCAAGATCGGTGAGGCGGGACGCGGCACGCCGGGCGAGAATCCTGATCGTAGAGACGTAGTATGCTACGTCTCTACGTTCTAAAGGCGTATCCGGATCGCAGATCGATTTGTTTAACGCATAATTGGCGGAATCTTTAGATCTCTCGCTTTGGCCGTGCTCGCGAATTCGCACACGGACGAAGATGCTTTCGAATGAATCATTCTCGAGATTCTCCCACCGGTAGAGCAGGTGTCATTCGCCAAAACTGACTCGGCAGATGCGCAGCAGTGCGATTGTCGTTACCAAACCCGGCAGGCATTAGCGCGAGACATCTTCCGCCCTGATTTGCAGCCAAACGCTTTGCTAAACTCAGAATAATTTCCGAGGGTGCCCAGAGTGCGGAAACGCACCGGTGAGTGGGGATCGATCTTAGCGATTACCCGCAGCCGCTCCGGCGTCACATTCGCGCACCATTGCTGGGCGAAGCTGATGAAAAATCTCTGTTCGGGATTGAAACCGTCAATGGGCCGTGGATCGCTGTCTTTTTCGGCAGCAGCCTTGTGCATCGCCGCAAAAGCGATCCTGATGCCACCATTGTCGGCGGTATTTTCACCGAGCGTGAGGCGGCCATTCAAATGAATGTCATCCACTACGACAAACTGCTGGTATTGGTCCGCGAGACAGCTCGTTCTTTTGTCGAATTCCTCGCGGTCGTTCTGGGTCCACCAGTTCGCCAGATTGCCTTGGCCGTCAAACTTGCTTCCCTGATCGTCAAATCCATGAGTTAACTCATGGCCAATGAGCCACCCAATGGCCCCGAAGTTCACCGCATCGTCCATGGTCGAGTCAAAGAGCGGCGGTTGAAAAACTCCGGCGGGAAAATTGATGCTGTTTTCGGGAGAATAGTAGTACGCATTGACAGTGGGCGTGGTAACGATCCATTCATTCCTGTCCACTGGGCGCCCAACTTTCTGGAGGTTGTAATTCACCTGAAAGGAGCGCGCATTGCGGACGTTGGCCGCCAGATCATTGCGCTTGATTCGCACGGAGCTGTAGTCCAGCCATTTATCAGGATAGCCGATCTTGTTCGTGATGGCATTCAGCTTCGCCAATGCCTGCCGGCGGGTTTCCGCGGTCATCCAGGGCAGCTGCCCGATATTCTCGGCCAGTGCTTCCTCTTCGAGCTTTACCATCTCCAGCGTGCGTTGTTTGCCTTCCGGTGTGAAAGTCTTCTCAATGTAGAGACGGCCCAGAGCTTCCCCCAACAGATTGTCGGCTGCGGAGACGCACCGTTTCCAGCGTGGCTCGATTTCCTTCTGACCGTTCAGAAAGCGCCGTTCGAATTCAAAATCCTCCTTGATGAACGGATCGGAAAGAAATGGTGCGTTCGTCCGGATAAGATGCCACTTCAAATACGCCTTCCATTTGTCTAGCGGCACAGAGGCGATCGCCGCACTGAGTTTTTCAAAAAAATCCGGCGGCGTAACATAGATCTCCTGGAACGAAGGTGCGCCCACGGCCTTGAAAAAACGCACCAGGAGAAGGTTGGGAGCCAGCGTATCCAGGCGCGTCAACGGCATCCTGTGATCGTGGTTTTTAGGGTCGCGCATTCCTACGCGATCCAGAGACGCCGCAGCCATGATCTTCTCGACTTCCAGAACCGCGCCAGCTTCGTTCTCCGCCAACTCCGGAGCATCGCCGAGAAGTCCAAGCATGGCTGCAACATGCGTCACATACCTGGTCTGGGCGCGTTTCGACTCCTCGCTTTGACTGAGATAGTATTCGCGGTCCGGCAGGCCGAGACCTCCCTGGACCATGACGGCAACCTCCCTGGTGGCGTCGTGCAGATCGGGATGCGCGCCGAATTCGAACAATGCGGGCACACCCATGGAATGCAGGTGAGCAAGGGCATCAATCAGCGACTCGCGGCTGGAAATCGCCGCGATCCGCTTCAATTCCGGTTCAAGCGGAGAGACTCCGGCAAGATTGACGGAGGTCTCGTCCATGCACGAGGTATAAAAATCGCCGGCGAGCTTTGCCGTCTCGCTCTTTCCCTGTCTGGGGCTAGCGGCCTGTTCCAGAACTTTGCGCAGCATCATGCGGTTATACTCGGCCAGCTGGTTGTAACGGGCCCAGAACACCTGATCGGAGGGCACAGGGTTGTTCCTGCGCCACGTACCGCATGCATATTGGTCGAAATCTTCACAGGGATCGACCGTGGTATCCATCGCCGTCACATCAAACATCTTGGGCAGAATGATGGTGGGTTCATTGGCTTGGCTACGAGATATATCCTGGCCCATGACAAAGTGCGGCTCCAAGATGGCGCCTGCCAAGCAAAAAATCAAAAGCAAATTTCGGCGATACAACATGTTGCTTCCCTTCAGAGACAGCGTCTTCCCACAGCAAGATCCTTACTGTGCAATACAGGCGTCAATTTATGCTTCATTTCTCGTAGCATGTGCCCATCTCTATCGGCCAACAGGGATCCAGGCGTTTACTGGCTTGGGTAGTCCTTCTGGCCCGGAACTCAGGAACAACCAGCGCCTGCTCCACGGAGGGAGTGTTCAGGGCCGCGAGGTCTCGCGCGGTCCGTTCCGCTTTAGCCGGCAGGCCTGCTTTTCGGTAGGTGCTCACCAGCAGTTCCATGGAAAAGGGATCATTCGCGTCCTCTTCAAGGTGGGGAATGGCTTCCAGCCACTTCTGCTTAGCAGCCAGGATCATTCCGGCTGAAGCGTGAAACGTGATATCGAGATTGGGATTGTTGGACTCTTGCGCCATCTGGCTGAGCTGCGACAATGTTGCCTCAGCCTGGGCAAGATGTCCGTGGAGTATTGCATCATGAATGATCGCGCGATCAATCAACGCCAGCGCCTCCTGGCGGGCGCCCCGCGAAGTGTCGTGGGCATGTTCAAGTGATTCCTTTGCTTTCCGCAGCCATTGCTGCGAGGACGCTTCGTCCTTTTGGTAGAGGGCCATCATCCTATATGCTTCTGCTTCGAGGAAGCCGACGGAATTTTCATGGGCAATTTTTGCGGCGACCTGGAACGCGGCATCAGCGTCACTGAAACGCTTCTCACGAAGGTAGGTTGCAGCCCAGCGCAGCTTCCACTGAACCGCGTACGCCTTGGTGTATGCGTGCTGAATGGCGATGTCATATTGTGCTCT
>DASXIL010000724.1:0-3593 GCA_036497985.1 Candidatus Angelobacter sp.
GCGAGTGGCGCTGCGTAAAAAAGCGGCCCGAACAGAATCAGCTTGTCGAATCCTCGCGCCTTTTGCCAGTCGCCGCGAAGAAAAATTACCACCAGCCCGATGGCAAAAACCACGCTACCGACAGAAAAGGACCAAATCACCTCGCTGGGAATCGCGAGAAAAACTATGGCTGCCGACGAATTCATTGAGCTCCCGCTCACGACGACTCCTTTCGACTCCGTTGCACCCTAGCTCTGTATCATGGCCGCAGGCGACTTGCTTGAGTACCACAACTAGAGGCACTCGGCGGCGCAAGCTAGATAAATCCTGATGATCGCCCTATGGAAATAAAGTTTTACTGGCCCCTGAACCGTACTGCCGCAGTATTGCCAACTCTGCGCTAAACATTCGGCAGGCCACTAAGGCTATACAAATTGATCATGGGATGGGCTCGGCACAAGCGTGAGCTACATCCAAAACAGGAAAGGCATGCATAGAGCTTAGAATTTGGTCCATCCAGCGAAAAGGGGCAATAGCCACTTGTGATGATTGTGGTATGACCGCTTGGTGCTCTCACTCCCAATCGAACTTGAATCAGGGTCACCTCTTCAGCCTTTTGCGGTTAGCTCCCCGTGGCGACGACAACTGCCTTCAAGTGGCGTACCGCGTGGACCATTTGCGCTGCGGGTGTACTGCCAAAACCCAGGATGAATCCCTGACGGGAAACCTTCCCAAGATAGGCCGGAGAAAGAGGCGCGAGCCACAGCTTTTCTCGCGCGGCATGCTGGGCAATCTCCAAATCGCGGAATCCCTTCGGCAGGGCGACAGCCAAGTGCATGCCAGCTTCCGCTCCTAGCACTTCCAGCGCCGTGCCGAATTCTTGGTGCAGTGCGGCGACGAGTGCCTGCCGTCGTTCGTCATAGAGCACGCGCATTCTGCGAATATGCCGAGCGTAATGCCCTTCGTTCATAAAATCCGTGAGCACTGCCTGGAAAAAATATGGAGATGAGATGTCCATTGCATAGCGGACGGCTGCAAATCGGTCGACCAGATCTGGCGGTATGACAACGTAACCTAGCCGGAGAGCTGGAAACAGCGTCTTGCTGAAAGTGCCGATGTATATCACTCGAGAATTGGAGTCGAGTCCTTGCAACGACGCAATGGGCATGCTTCCGTAACGATAGTCGCTATCGTAATCATCTTCGATAATCCAAGATCCCGAGTTCTCTGCCCAAGCCAGCAAGTGAAGCCGGCGCGAAGCACTCATGGTCGCCCCGATCGGATATTGGTGAGACGGTGCAACAAAGGCCGCCCGAGCCTTGCGGCAGGCCTTGATGCCAGCGGCAACATCAATCCCCTCAGTATCAACGGGGACAGGAACGAGACGACACCCCGCCGCGGTAAGAACCTGCCGCGTCAACCAGTAGCCAGGCTCCTCCGTCCAGACAGCGGTTCCAGAGTCAAGCAAGACCCGCGAGGAGATCTCCAGAGCTTGCTGAGAACCGGAGACAATCATGACCTGATGTGGATCGCAGCGCACTGCACGCGCAGTTCCGAGGTAAGTACAAATCGCCTCGCGCAACGCTTCCGAACCCAGCGTCCCACTGTAGTGAAGTTCACTTGCACGTGGGTTCCGGCAATGGCGCATGATCAATCGCGACCAGATTTGAAACGGAAATTGATCGTAAGCCGGTTGGCTGACGCTGAATGGTCCCAAGCCCCGCAGCCAGGGTACTTTGAGATAGGACGGAAGGAGCAGCGCGCGTTTTCCGACGGTTCGCGGTCCGGAACGACCTTGCGTCAAACGGGTGGCACCGTTCGCACTCCAGGTGACTTGGTCCGGCAAAGAGCTGCAAACGAATGTCCCTGCACCTTGCCGGGCCTCGAAATAACCTTCGGCGAGCAGCTGAGAATAAGCCGTGAGGACGGGTATTCGGGAAATCTTCAACTCAACCGCCAGCGTTCGACTGGAAGGAATATGCTGGCCAGCCCGCAGGCGGAGGTCGACGATCATCGCCCTGTAGGCGTCATAAATCTGCCTATGCAAGGGATCCTTGGCCTTTCGATCCACCGCGATGACCGGTGAGAAGCCGCCAGATACTCTCTTCATCTCCGATTCTTTGTGGTCATATCAGAATTCACTTGTCTGGATATTGCCTTCAACCACTTTTCAAGACAACATGAAAGATGTCGGATTTTGAGATGAAGCCCGTGTCTTCCGGTTGGTGCTGTGAGCGAACAAAGTAATGCGAGTCAGAATGAGCGTTTGAGGGTACTACTGTCAGGCGTGTCATGAAAATATTCGGACTTTTGATGTTGGTTGCCTGCGCGGCGAGCGGGACGAATCGGCAGACTGCGAACTCGGCGAATTCTTCCCGGGTACCAGTGCTCGTCGAGTTGTTTACTTCAGAGGGTTGTTCCAGTTGTCCTCCTGCGGATGAACTGTTGCAACGAATGGACACTGCTCAGCCGATTCCGGGTGCGCTGATTATCGTTCTCAGCGAACATGTGGATTACTGGAACCATGATGGCTGGAAGGACCCATATTCCTCTTCTATATCCACCGATCGACAAATCGCCTACGTCCGTGCCCTTGGATTAAATACGCCCTATACTCCACAAATGCTTGTCGATGGAACCAGTGAACTTCGCGGAACTTGGGAGGAACACGCCCAGACAATTGAGAAAGCCGCGGCGTTGCACCACGTCTCCATTCGCATCGGCTCGATAAGTGTTGCGGCGCAAACTCCGGCGGTTTTGAGCGCCCAAATCGAAGCCGAAGCCTCTCCAGAAAAACACAACGCCGAGGTGTACGTGGTTGTGGCTCTGGATCACGCAGAATCTCAGGTACTGGATGGAGAAAATTCTGGTAAGCACCTGGTTCATGTAGCCGTCGTACAAGAATTCAAAAAGATTGGTAAGCTGGAAAAGGCAAAAAGTTTCAGCCAGGATTTTCAAGTCAAGCTCAAACCCGGCACCGATCCATCAAACATCCGCGTCGTCGCGTTTGTGCAAGAGTCCGGTCCGGGGCGAGTGCTTGGAACCGCCCTACAAAAAGTACCCAAGTGACTGTATGCAGGATTTTCCGCGATGCGCCCATCGATTCAAGGCTCTTGCGTTCGACTCTTCAGTGCGCGTAATGCAGTTGTCTTTAGTAGTATCGCTTCTGCGCTATTCAATCTGGACCTCGCACCATTCCTACTCAACGAGGTGTCGATCCGGAAAGCAATTTCAGTTTGCGACTTTGATGTACCGCCCTGCGAACACCAGGAATGTAGGCCAGTTGGGACCTGTAGTATGCCCACCGCTGTGTTGGCGGAAGGCAATGTCGCCATCGATCAGAGGAGTCTCCATGGCAGGAAAGTCACTTGTGCCCAGATCCTTCTTGCCCAAGAGGATGTATATCGGTCCGGCGCCGACTGCTCCTAGGAACATTCCCTTTGCGTCGACCCAACCACCTTCCACCTGTTGGGAACCGCTGCTAACAAATACGGGACGAGGAGCACAAAGAGCAACGAGTTCGTGCGCGTCGACGGGCAAATCATTCGCGGTCAGAGGGCCCGCATATTTCAGGAAGTTGCCTGCCATCCAGTGGTATTCAGCACTCGAGGCGA
>DASXIL010000725.1:0-3973 GCA_036497985.1 Candidatus Angelobacter sp.
CGGAATGTAAGCGCCAATGCCGCCGCGGCTCAGGCTGTTGGCCCGGCCAAACGCGGAATCATTCTTCCCGTCATTGGGAAAAGAAACTTTCAGACGAACGTCAATTTTATGGCGCGACCAGCGTCTTGCGGCCGGGCCTTGACCCAGTTGTGACATGGGGAGTTCCATAAAATTTATTTCCGTCGCCTGCTTGTACGTATCTTGGTAATAGATATTCGGCGTTTTAGGCAAAAACTTCAACGGTACTGCAGGCATATGTACTTTTGTAGACGACAAATAGACCCATTGAGCAATGCCCGCTGCGACTCCTGGCGCTGCTTAGCGCGAATTTGAGTATGATCGCCGCTCCATTTGGTTGATCAGTACGTTCCACATGTCGATATCGAGCTGGAACTGATGTTTCAGCGGCGACTGCGTGGTATCGACGAACGCCAGATTGCTTTCCATTTGTGCCACCAGCGCGCGCATCTTCCTGATGTCATCGCGCTGCGCCTGCACATCATTGCTGCGGTTATTTCCGAGCTGGCGGATTTGCGCATTTTCCGCGGTGCTGGCCGCGCCGGCTTGCGAGCTGGCCGCCTGAGAGGATGAGTTCGGTGTCTGCTGGACCGCGCCCAGCAGCGTTACGGAAAACAAAGTTATAAGAACTGGCTTGAATGACATTGTGCCTCCTACAACAGTACTTAGTATTTGGTATTTAGCCGCAAGTTCGCAACTGTATTGGGGCGCCGAAAGTGTCTTTCACAAAGCCAAATACCAAGTACTAAATACCAACTACCGCCGTCCCGCGATTCCATCTTTCACCACGACTCCGCCTTTCATCACAAAGCCCACGTTCTCCAGCGCGCGGACGTCCTGCAAGGGATCGCCGGTTACGGCAATCACGTCCGCAAATTTGCCCGGTTCCAATGTGCCAACGTCCTTGGCCCGTCCAATGAGATCAGCCGCGTTACTGGTGGCGGCGCGGATGGCCTGCGCGGGAGTCATCCCAAATTTCACCATGTAGAAAAATTGCTTTGCGTTATCGCCGTGCGGATAGACACCGGCATCGGTGCCGAAAGCCATCTTTGCTCCGCCCTTTACCGCGTGCTCAAAATTCTCCCGCTGCAGGCGTCCGATCGCGCGTTCCTTGTCGACATTTTCTTTCGGCAGCCCGAATTCAATGGCTTTGCCAAGAATGTAATCGTCGTTGTAAATGTCCATCACCAGGTAGACGCCATGCTCCTTGGCCAGGCGGATGCCTTCATCATCGATCAGGCTGGCATGCTCAATGGAATCGATGCCGGCAAGGATCGCATTCTTGATTCCCTGCGTGCCGTGTGCGTGCGCCGCGATCTTGCGTCCGGCCATGTGCGCTTCGTCTGCCGCAGCTTTCAGTTCTTCCGGAGTAAATTGTGGGGCGCCCGGGCTATCGCCCTTGGAAAGCACGCCGCCCGTAGCAAGGATCTTGATAACGTCCACGCCGTATTTCACCTGGGAGCGGACCACGTGGCGGATCTGGTCAACGCCATCGGCAATGTGGAAGTCGCGCTCTTCAGGGAACATGCTCACGTGCGTTTGCGGAGAAAAGTTATTCAGGTCGCCGTGTCCCCCGGTGATGGAGATTCCCGGCCCGCTGGCCACGATGCGCGGCCCCGGAATCAATCCTTCATTGATTGAATTGCGGAGATCGACGGCCAGAAACGGCAGAGAGCCGACGTCGCGCACGCTGGTGAATCCGGCTTCCAGCGTCTTGCGCGCGTTCACGGTGGCAGCAAAGGCGCTTTGGAATGGCGTGCTCTTGAAATTGTAAATTTCATCATAGCGATCGGCCCGTGCGCCAAGGTGAGTGTGGCAATCGATCAATCCTGGAAGCACCGTCGCGTGTGAAAGATCGACCACGGTGGCGCCCGCAGGAATGGAAGCCGCACTGGCCGGCGAAACGCTTTGAATGCGGTCACCACTCACCACGATCACCATGTTGTCGCGCGTCTTGTCGCCTGTCCCGTCAAAAAGATGTCCGGCGCGAATATAGACAGTCTTTTGGGTGGGCGCTGGCGCTGGTGGCTGCGATTGCTGCGCAAACACTGGCAGAAAAACAAGAATTGCCATGAAGAAAAGAAAAAAGCGTTTCATCCAAAAGCTCCTTGAAAAAGTAACGGAGAGTATATAGGAAGCGGAGAGGCCGACCACGCGCCGAGGCGCTTGCCTTAGGGCTGAACAGACAAGAAGTTGATCGGTGCTCTTAAAGCGGCTTGGAGCGAAGCGACAAAATAAAGGCGGCGCGCCTTCGGGGACTAGCTCTTGGCAACCAACAGCACTCGAGAAAAATTCAACCAGATCCGCCAGCGATCGTATTCGCGGCTGTGTGACGTGGCAGTAACCACGGCGTCTTCCACACAATTCTTGCTGAAGATCACTTGCAATTTTGATCCCAGGCCAACCATTGGGCCAATCAGCATGGTGGCATCGCGTTCACCCACGGGAAGAATCAGGTCGCGCTCCTGAAATGGAAGCCCGTTACTGGCAAGCCCGCGAAGGATCGCAATGGTCCCGCCTTCTGGTATCTGCAGTGCCTGCGTTTCTGACGAAGCTTCAGGCGCTTCAGACTCCATGGCACGAACATGATTTGCTCCACTGACCGTGGCTGCGCTGGCTACAGTAACGGCAGGAACGCCCAACTCCCAGTCTTCCGGAGGAAAATAAATTCCCCAGAAATTTTCCGGGCGGTACAGTTCGATCCCGTATTCGCGCTCGCCGGAATCTGCCCAGACCACTTGGCCAACGCGCCATTTATAAGGAGCAAGCATGGCTACGCGAACTTCCATCTTGGGTTCCAAAGGGACTGCTGAACGAATCTTGGCGCCGTGCCGGTTCACAAGAATGGTTTCCGCGGCCCCACTCACGTGTGACCCGTCACTCTTCTGGCCGGAGACCGCTAAGGCTAACGAAACAAGAACACGAGAGCTTCTACGCCCCCGTTCTTGTGGAATGAGTTGCGCCATATGTCTCTTAAGACAAGCTTAGATTTAAGGAAACTATAGAGCCCGCGGCCAGTTGCAGGCTATATTACCGGCATCTCTCCTCTGCCGATACCAAAAAGAAACGCCCCATTGTCCCACGGTAATCTCGACTGTCAATACCTGAGGATGTTTAATTCTCGGCCTTGGCAATAGCTTTGGCATTGCCGGAAAAAGCAAAATCTCACCACTGATGAACACGGATAACACTGATCGAATAAAAGAAACTCTTTTAAATCAATTGTTTAGACCAAGTTTTAGATCTTGGGTTTTCTTAAGATGGCATCGCTTAAGACCCGCCGCTTCAGACCGACGTTTAAAGCACCGGCTCAATACTGCTTACATAAATGGTCTGGGTAGCTTTATCCAGCGCGCCTTTGATCCTGACTTTTCTCGCGGCGAGTTCAGCCGGCCGCTCCTGGTCACTGAGCTTGTAGATCTTCTTGGTGGACGGGATATAGAGAACGTACCCATATCTCCGGGCGCATCCTTTCACGCAGTTCGCTGCGGTATTTACCTTCGCCTTCGCCATCACCTCTTTGTGCGATCCCTTCACCGCGCATTGGCCGTCACTGATCACGCCCACAAATGTCTGCATTGGAGCAGTGGCTTTCGCCGCAGGTTTCTGCGCCGTGGACTGTGCCGGCGCAGCTTGAAAAGCAAACGCACTCAAAGACAACATCGTGATCGCAAGTACTGCGCTTGCTGCGTGAAATCTCTTCATTCCATTCTCCTTGTCCCGATGATCTGCTATTGGCTGGTATCCAGGTTTTGTGCCGCCCCTTAAGAGGTGCTCTGGTTTTCTCTAACTTTTACCCACCCTTCCGGCGCCGAGCGTGTTCCACGCTCGGGCACCTCCAGAGGTGGGCTAAACTCTTAACGGGCCTACGGCCCTGCGTATCGTTGCGGAAGGAGTCTCCAGCCCCTGAGTGGACTTCCAAGTCAGTACCAAGATAGGACTTTTGCCTTCCCTA
>DASXIL010000726.1:0-2657 GCA_036497985.1 Candidatus Angelobacter sp.
GTTCCAGCGTAAGGAGACTAATTCAAGATTTCAGCCCATTTCCCCCGAAATGACGTTCCTGGAGGCCGCAAACGAGCTGCTCGCCTCTCCGCCGCAAGAAAGACCAGGCAAGCACGCGCCACTGCCAAAGCAACATCCGCACGACGAACACCATTCTTCGTCGCATTGAAGGTGGTCAGAGTCTCTCAAAAAAACTACAGGCCGGTAAGAGCAGGTAGGGATGAGTCAGTAGGACTTACAGGGATGCGTTTGCGGAGACGGACTTCTCATGGCGGGCCAGGAATACATGGAGTTTCTTCTCAGCTGCAGGAAAGCGACGAAGCAATGGGCCAATCCAGCGACGCGCCCACTTATATTCCAAAGAAAGAAATGACAATCCAACGATCAGGAACACGACGCCCGGAAGGACCGGCAGCACCAAGCCTGCGCCGCCCAGCATCAGCAGGGCCCAACCAGTTGCGTTAAATGCGACACGCTTCACCATTTGCTTATTGGATGCCTTCACAGAGAGATTCGATCTCGCTGTATCCGAAAATAATTTCCAGACAGAGCACCTGTTAAATTCTTGCCAACGGAATGAACAATCAGCTCGCCCTTCGCCAGAGCTGGTTTTCAAAGCTCGTACTCAAGCTGCAACATGTTTCCAGAAGTCTGGCGTGAAACTAATGACGGATTACCGCCGTGACGCACTTCTATAGCCATGCTCTCCGCGCAGCTCTGGCAAAGCCAAAAATGCTCGATTGTAGCCCGCGTTGCCACAGCGGTCCCGCGCGGAACAGAAAAGAGCTTGCCGTGCCGGTAATAAATGAAAGGTTCCCGGCATCCCGGGTTAGCGCACTCTGAAACCATCTTCCTGCTCCTTAAGCTTTTTTCAATCATGACTGAGGCCTTTAATCCCGCGCTGTGATGCCGGTCACGACCCTTCGTGACCCCTGCGGACGGTCTGTAACCTCACGCGTGGTGTGTGATATCCGTCACGTTTCCCTGATCCATAGAGCGTTAGGATTGGCTCATTGCCGATATCTGTCCGCAGCGCGAAAACTGAAGGAAGACCGGGAGCCTGAGTCAATGAAACGATCAAAAGCTGGTGTTTACGTTATGGTTTTGCAGGGAGCGGTTCTGCTGGCAGGGCTTTTCGCCGCCGCAAGCACAGCTCCTGACGAAAAAGTAAAAAAACAACAACATGATCCGGGACGACTTACCCAGTCACTGCGAGGAGTCGATATCTACCGTGCTCATTGCGCTACCTGCCATGGCGTGGAAGGCAAAGGTGATGGCCCGGCGGCGCCGGCGCTCAACACCAAAATGCCCGACCTCTCAACCATTTCCCAGCGAAGCGGCGGTATCTTTCCCGTTGGCCGCGTGCGCAAGATCATCATCGGCGATGAAGTCATTCCGGGCCATGGTTCCCGCGAAATGCCGATTTGGGGCCCGATCTTCCACCAGATCCAGGAAGACCGCGATTACGGCGATGTCCGTTTGCAAAATATCATTGATTATCTAAAGTCGATCCAGAAGTAGCCTGAGGGGTTCCGGCGCGGTCGCTCGTGGCACAATAAAGACCATGAGTCATGGTACGCGCGCGACAATCCCTGCAGCCATTGCCAACTTGGCAGCGCAGGTAACGGACGCAGCTGAAAGAATTCGGCCAGTCGTGGTCGAGACTCCAGTCGAGCAAATTGAGGGGCTGGCGACCACTGGCGGCGTTGAACTCTTTTTCAAGTTGGAGAACCTGCAGACGACTGGCTCATTCAAGCTCCGCGGGGCCAGCAACAAGATTCTTTCCCTCTCGGCTTCACAGGCCGCGCAAGGAGTGATTGCGGCTTCCAATGGCAACCATGGACTGGGAGTCGCCGCCGCTGCCAAGCAAACCGGCATTGCCGCCGAGGTCTATGTTTCCAACCATGTCTCGCCCACCAAGGCTCGACGCATCGAGGAATATGGCGCTCATATTAAACGTATAGGCAACGATCCGCTGTAGGCCGAGCAGGCGGCTCGTGCTTCCGCGTCCGAACAGGACAAGGTGTTCATTTCACCTTATAACGATGCTCAGGTTATGGCCGGGCAAGGCACAATCGCCGTTGAGTTGCTGCGCCAACTGCCGCCCTTGGACGCACTTTTCGTAGCGGTTGGCGGTGGCGGGCTTATCGGCGGAATAGGCGCTTACATAAAATGCGTTTCTCCCCAGACTGAAGTCGTGGGCTGCTGGCCGGAAAACTCCCCTGTTCTTTATGAATCGATCAAAGCCGGCCATATTCTCGACGTTACTGAACAGCCCACCCTTTCTGAAAGCACTGCCGGCGGCCTTGAGCCCGGTTCCGTGACCCTGGAAATCTGCTCCCAGGTAATTGACAGCTCCGTCCTCGTGTCCGAAGCAGAGATTCTCGACGCCATGCGGAGAGTTCGCGCACTGAAAGGCTGGGTCATTGAAGGCGCAGCCGCTGTGGCAGTAGCGTCTTTCCTGAAGAACGCAGAACGTTACAACGGAAAGAGAGTGGCAATCGTCATCTGCGGCGCCAACGTATCGGAAAAGGTCCTGTCCGCGCTTGGGTAAAACCGTTCAGCCTCTGGAAATTACCCCATCAGTTTGTAACGGTGAAGGACTTTGGCAGCAGCAGAAATCGCTCGGTTGTGATTTTGCAGCCCGGAAACATCTT
>DASXIL010000727.1:0-3760 GCA_036497985.1 Candidatus Angelobacter sp.
AGGCGCTGGCGCGCTTTCTGGAAGCACACCAGAAACGCATACACGCGCGCATTGTGGTGTTCGCCGGCCATGTGCACAATTACGAACACTATGAGCACGGCGGCGTGACCTATTTTGTTACCGGCGGTGGCGGCGCGCATGCTTATCCCATAGAGCGCAAGCCTACCGATATGTTTCAAAGCAATGAAATCAACTATCACTACATTGACGTCAAGGTGGAACCGGGAAAAATGGTGGCGGTCATGAATCGTCTGCAGTTCAAGAAGGGAATTGCTTTCTGGAGCCAGCCCGACACTGTGAATATCACGGTACGCAGGGAATCGAAAGTAGCAGCCTCCCACTGAGACGAGCGGTCCAAAGGCTTACCACTGATGAACACTGATCAGAGTGGAGATCGCGTGATCTGGTCAGGAGAACAAAATCTCACACGGAGGCGCGGAGACGCGGAGGAAAATTGGCTTAGCGCGGTTGCCGATTGCGCGGGCGGCCCGGCGTAGGCTATAGGCATAGGCAATAAACCGGGCTATATTCGAATCCACGGTTTTTCAGCTATGTTGAACAGTATTACTCCCTTTTTTATCGTTGACGACCTGAGCGCTACGCTTGCGTTCTATCAGTCCAAGCTGGGGTTTGACGTTCGTTACAAGGGCGGAGGTGACGGAACTGGGCCTGACTTCTGGGCCATCGTGGGACGCGACCAAATAATGCTCATGCTCAAGGCGATCACGCCTGAGGTTCATCCCCAGCCAAACCACTCGCGCCACGAATGGGCCCCCTGGGACGCCTACATCCATACGGACGATCCCGACTCACTATACAAAGAGTTCACCGGCAGGCAGGTTCCCATGCATCGCGAGCTGGCCAATACCAGCGATGGACTCAGGGCCTTCGAGATCATCGATAACAACGGATATGTGCTGTGTTTTGGGCGGCCGCTGGAGAAGTAGTTCCCGCGCTTTACAACACGACTTGAAGTGGGGTGCGTAAAAGCACAGAAAAATATTCTCCTTGCGCCGCAGCCCGCGCGCAGCGAAGCGGAGCCCACAAAAGCGTGTGCCGCACCTATAGCGCTCGAAATTCAAAACACCCGAACCCAGGACTCACCTCCTGGGCTCAATAATTCCGCCCTACGGGCTGATCTTCGTTCCTGTGCGACTCTTATGCCATTGCCGTTTCCAGCACTGCGTTCACGTGGATTTGCGTTGTGTCCAGGAAGGGAATTCCGATGGATGAGTTGTCTGTCAGGATCAGAGGCAGCTCGGTCCCGCCAAGGATCAGGCCCTGGATGCCATTTTCTTTTTTCATCCGCGTGGCGATGGCCACCAGACCCTGGCGGGTTTCCGGCAGGAATTTTCCGGGGATAAGTTCGTTGATGTATTTGTCATGAATGTAATCTTGCTCGGTCGCGGTCGGCACTGTGAGTTCAATGCTTTCACGGGTAAATACGTCAGGATAAAAACGGCCGTGCATGGTGAAGCGCGTTCCCAGTAATCCCAGTTTCGTGAACCCGCGTGCCTTGGCTTCAGCGCAGGTGGCTTCCACAATGCTCACAAGAGGAATGGGCGAGCGGCGGGCGATATCGCCAAAAACTATGTGAGGAGAGTTGGCCGCCAGAAAGCCAAACTCTGCGCCTGCGCCGTGCAGGCGCATTACTTCCGGCACAATGTATTCAGCCAGCTCATTCAGCTTGTTGGCGCCAAGCAGATCCAGTCCCTTTTGCAGGTCAATGCTGTTGATGATAATGCTGGGCGCGGGGCCTCCGGGGTTGCGCTTCTGTGTGCCATCGAGCAGCCGCTTGTAATAGTCAATGGTGGATTCCGGCCCAATGCCGCCAATGATGCCGATGATTTTCATGCACAACGCTAGATGTAGTGGAGCATGAGAACGATTCGCTTTTTACGTCGCCCTACGGGGACCGCATATCTTTACCGCAGATCAACGCGGATGAACGCGGATCTGGAGTCAAGTGGTTTGCGATGAGCCTAATTGCAACATGGTAATTCGCCCCGCTGCGTATCAGTGTCATCACTGCAAACCTGTCCCGGCTCGCCGTGGATCAGTGGTCAGATTTTCGATCCGCGTTTATCCGTGTTGATCCGCGGTAGGATTTTCGTCTGCAATCTAGTCCCTGACTACTTCAACATTGGATCCGGCGACTGTCATCTTGATGACGCGGTATTGATCGTCAACCCAGAGGACCCATTGCGCGGAGTCGGAGTCGCGGCCCTGGTCGTTGAGCCAGGTGAGAGACTGTGGACCGGTCATATCGAGCTTAACTTTGTTGAGCTCGCGCTCTACGCCTTTGATCATCACCTTGCCGGGGCCCATCAGCTCCAGAGTGGCGTTGCCGGAAAGATGCTGCCGGGGGACAAGAATCACGAATTTGCCGGTACCGCATTCCAGCGCGTTATTCTGGCGATGGCAGCCGTTGGCCAGATACCACCACAACAGGACTTCACGCTGGGAGAAAAAATTGTCGTCGAGAATGATAGTGGAGAGAGGCAGCATGTGCGGGACATCAAGCTTTTTCTGGTCGGCAGGGAAAATGTGCTCCACAAGGAGTTCGTCTTTTGGCTCGACAGACGCTTCTTCTTTTTGCGGGACGGTGGAATGCCAGTTGTATGAACGCAGCTCCCCTTTGGCTGTGACCTGCATCTCAGCGGTCTGGGTGGCTTTGAAATGGCCATCGTCAAACTTGATTTCAGAAGAAGCGGTGGAATAAGAACGATCACGGTCGGCATTCGGCGTTTCCGTGATGTTGAATGTTTCCGTGCCCACGCGCTTGCCATTCATAAAGATGCCGAAGCTGCCGGAATCAGCCACCTTGGACACGGTCTTTCCTTTGTCTTTGGTCTGGTCAGCCGCGTTAAGACCAATGGACGTGGCGAGCACCGCGCTCAATAGAATGGCGAGCTTTACTGCTTTCACTTTTCTACCTCCGAAATTCTGGTGTTGCTACTGCCGTTTTTCTGCCTCTACATTTGCTGCTTTCAGCAGCTGTTCAATTTCCGCTGTGACTTGCTGTACCGATTTATCGAGCGTTTGCACGGTGAACCGGGCCAAAGCGTAATCTGTGCGACGCGCGGCAAACAGCTCGTTAAACCTTGCATCCTGCTGCGCCAGCGGACGCGCTTTGTGTTCTGCCTGGCAGCGCCTCCGCAATTCTTCAACCGGAGCTTCCAGCAGAACGGTGATTGCGCCGGCGGAAATCAGCGCGTCACGATTTTGCTTTTGCACGAACGCCCCGCCGCCCAGCGCCAATATAAGATCGCTGCCGGCTTGGCGATCTTGCAACAAAGCAGCGAGCGCCGCGCTTTCCATCTGTCGAAAAGCGGGTTCACCGGAAGCAGCAAATATCTCAGCCACACTTTTATGCTCGCGCTGTTCGATCACATCGTCGAGGTCCAGAAAATCCCAGCGCAGGCTTTTGGCCAGCGCGCGCCCGACGGTCGTTTTTCCCGCGCCCATAAACCCGATAAGGACCACGCATCGCATTCAGTTGCGGGAATCGCGGCATGCGCGGAGCTTGCGGGCGTGTGGTGCGGCCATCATATTTTTAAGCGCGCTGCTGAATTTATTGCTTCTTCACGCGGATTTTACCACTGAAAGACTGGAGCTCAACCGAAGATGAGCCGGAATTGGAGGTACCTGCAAAGGAACGTCCTTGCTGGGGGACGAAAGACGTATGAGGTTTTTGCTGTAGAGGAAAATCGTTTTCAACCTTACCGGTGGTGGAGCGCGCACTGAGATCGACGGACGC
>DASXIL010000728.1:0-3694 GCA_036497985.1 Candidatus Angelobacter sp.
GTCAGCTTCTTGGGGTTATATTGTGCCGCCAGACGGTCGAGACGGTCGTCCGGGACCTTGGCGATTCCAAGATGCGCCTCGCGAGGATTGGAATGCCCGCGGCTCGATACGTCCACTTTGGTCAGAATTTTGAACAGAGATGTCTTGCCCACCTGCGGCAGGCCGATGATTCCAGTCTTCATTTTTTTGTCGCTTCCCTCCAAACCGCTAGGGAGATTCGTGTTCTGTGGCTCTGTTTATGCGCTTGTTGCAGCGGGCTCAGCGCGTGGGCGGCTTCGTCCTTGTTTGTTGCTGTTTGTTAGAAATTGGCGCTAAGGGAGTATGTCGAGACCCTGTAAAGATTGTATCAAGTCAGAATGTTTGCGTTGATGAGACCGAGGCTAATTGCTATTTGCTAATTGCTAATTGCTCGAGCCGAACCGCCGTGCGGTCAGGATCACAACCCCAAGACCAAGAAACAGAACGCCGCCTTCAAGACGCGTTGACCATGCATGAAGACTGTCGAATTCCGCGCGGCCATCTCTCGACTCCATCATCGCTGGGCTTGATCGCAATTCACACATTCTCGGCGTGATCCCAAATTGTGAAACCATCGTGAAGGCCAGCATCAACAAGACAAAAATATGACTCAAAGCGAATGGCCGGAGTTGAACATGCTTTTGCCAATTGTAGAAAAGCGAACAGAGCAGAAAAATCACGCCGGAAATCAATCCCATCCAGTGCAGTTTTGTCAGCGTTGCATTCACAACATCGCCGGCCAGTTTGGTTGTGGGAAGGACGCTAAACAAGGTCGGGGCGAGCACAAACGCAAAGAAGATAATCCCGCCAATCCAGACGATCAGCGCCAGCAGCATGAAGAATCGGAGGAATGCCATCGCCGCTCATTGTAACCGTTGGACGCGAACGATCAGGGATTTTTCACCGGCGTGGAGGAACTCTGGTCGATTTCAAGCGTGATCTCTCGCGATGTAGCGACGTCCGGCGTGGTAAGCGTCATCGGCGCGCTCCTGAGGCGCTGCCGGGGTATCCACGCGAGGATCGTCAATTCCATGCCTGGAGGCACGTGGATTCCCATCTCCGGGTCGAATCTGGACATTGATTGCGCGTCCCCTGAGGCATTGCGCAGCATGATTGCGTAGTCCGGGATGGGCTCCCGCGTAGCAGCGTCAATCACGCGGATCTTCAGGGTCGCGAAGCGGGTGAGAAACTTAACGGCGACATCGGCGCAGCTCTCGGAAGAGGCTACTGGCGTATGGTCTTCATTGCGATAGAACGCCCCTTGCCCGCGCAAAGACGGCTCCGGCCGTACGTGCAGCCTGTAGTTGCCTTTGACCAGTCCGGCCAGTCTGAAATGTCCCTGTGCATCGGTTACAGAATAAGGAAGTTTTCCGGCGTACGGGTTTGGGCCAAATGCAGGCGATGCATCCACAAGGAGTCGTGCCACCGGTTTCTGATCTTCGTCCAGCACCGTGCCGGAGATGCAATCGGCACCAAGGGGCGGCGCCTGAACGGCTGCCGCAGTTGCGGGTGAAGAAGGCAAGTTCCCGGTCGCGGGGCCTGCAGCGGCCGAAATCGCAGAATGGACGATGGATGTTGCTGCGTTCACGCGCACTGCCAGGTCCTTGCGGTCCGCAGCGTGGACCATCACCTTGACGTTGCTGCCGGAGGTGGCAGGCGCGTCATAGGAAATGCGGTACTGGCTGCTGAGTTCTTCCAGCACCCGCTGCGCCGCCTCCCGAATGTCGCCGGAACTCTCGGCAAAGAACGCCGCGCCTCCGCTCATCTTGGCAAAGAATTCAAGCGTCTGCCGGCCCGGGGCAGAAAAGCTGCCATTTCCGCCCGGCACACCAATCGAATAAATCAGCGGAGTGCCGCTTTCCCGCAAAAAGTGAAACGTGTATTCCCGTGTCTTTCTGCTTTCGTTGTCGTACCCATCGGTCACGGCCAGCACCACCCGCTTGTTGCATGTCTTGTTTTCCGCCAAATGGTCGGCTGTGGCGATCAAAGAATCATAAAATGCCGTTCCGCCCCGTGCATTGGCGCGCTTAAGTGCCTCCACGATTTTAGCTGGATCGCTGGTGAAGTCCTGGTCCAGGTAAGGATCGTCATTGAAGAAGACCAGAAAAACTTGATTGTCAGGATTCCCCGACCGGACAAAGTCTGCCACGGCCGAGGTGACTGCCGCCAGCTTTTGCCGCATGGAGCCTGATTCGTCCACCAGGATGCCGATGCAGGCCGGTACATTCGCCGATGTAACCGCGCTGATGGGCCGTTGCCAGTCACCGTCGTGCAAAGTAAAGTCTTCAGCCTTGAGGCCGGTTACGGGATGGTGATTGTGGTCCACCACGGTGACGGTTACCACGCGCTGCCCAGCTTCAGGCGCGGCTTGTTGTACCGGATTTTGCTGAGCGGGGGCCAGTGTACCGGCGGACCAGATGGCAACACAAAACAGAAGTCTACTGCAGGAAAGGCCGCGCATAAGAGACTCCGTTGGATAAAGTCCCGTTATTTTACGCCTGATGTAAGCAGAACGTAAGTAGCTGGAAGTTATGCAGGCTTGTTGCTGCGCAAAGGCGCGGGCAGTTAAACCGGGACCGGAACAGACTGGATTATGTCGCGCAAGATATTGTCGCCCTGGTCGGATTTCTTCAGCGTCGAGGAATAGCGGGCGTTCACTACAACGCGATGCGAGAACACCGGCACCACCAGTTGCTTGAAGTCGGCAGGAGTGGCAAAGCGGCGGCCTTCAAGGTACGCCATGGCCTGTGCAGCGCGATACAGCATGAGCGATCCGCGCGGCGAAACTCCCAGCGAAAGCGTTTCAATCTCGCGTGTCTTTTTTACGATTTCCAGCGCGTAATCCACCAATGAATCGTCCACTTTTACCTGCGTAACTTCATCCTGCATAGCGATGATGTCCGCGCCGGTAGCAACAGGCTTTACGGAATCCAGGCGGGCCGCGCCGGCTTCAGAGCGAAGAATCTCACGCTCATTGTTGCCTTGCGGGTAGCCCATACGGACGCGAAGCAGAAAACGGTCAAGCTGCGATTCCGGCAGCGGATACGTGCCGTGGTGCTCAATGGGGTTCTGCGTGGCGATGACCAGAAAAGGCTGCGGCAGCGGATGGGAATTGCCATCCATGGTGACCTGGCCTTCATTCATCGCTTCCAGCAGAGCGGACTGTGTCTTAGGCGTAGTGCGATTGATTTCATCGGCCAGCAGGACGTTGGTAAAAATGGGACCGGGCTTGAATTCGAATTGGTTTTCCGACGCGGAGAAGACCGAGATGCCCAGCACGTCTGACGGCAGCATGTCACTGGTGAACTGGATCCGTTGAAAGCTGCAATCAAGCGCCCGTGAAAGAGCGTGTGCCAGCGTGGTCTTGCCGACGCCAGGCACTCCTTCAATCAGCAGGTGGCCGCGTGCGAGTACTGAAACCAGGGCCAGGCGCAACACTTCATCATTGCCGCGAATGATTGTCTTCAGCGACTGCTCAATGGCTGCGGCTCTTGCGCTGGTGCTGCTTGTTGAAGACTGAATTTGGGTGAAGGCCATCGACTTGGGTTCTATTGTATCGCTGTATCGCACAATAATGTGGTCCGTTTCCTTACTACTATGCGGTGATTCCCTCGGTTGCTCAAGCAACGAAAGGGCTGATACTTATGCCCAAAGTAACCTGAGGGCAGTCCTAGGT
>DASXIL010000729.1:0-4450 GCA_036497985.1 Candidatus Angelobacter sp.
TTCCGCCCGGCTGGTCCGGCAAGCTTTGGGCCATGCAACAGGGGATTGAGCAGGCCGGCAAAATGTCTCCAGACTTTTTTCTGTTCACTGACGCTGACATTGAGCACGCGCCGGATAGCGTCGCCACACTAGTCTCGGCTACCCAGGCTGGTCCGTATGACATGGCGTCATTCATGGTGAAGCTCCACTGCCAGTCCGTGGCGGAAAAGCTCTTGGTCCCCGCGTTCGTCTATTTTTTCTTCAAGCTTTATCCGCCCGCATGGATCTCCAATCCAAGCCGTTCTGAAGCGGGCGCGGCTGGGGGATGCATTCTCATACGCCCCGCGGCGCTGGAAAAAGCCGGAGGCATCGCGGCCATTCGGCAGGAAGTCATCGACGACTGTTCGTTGGCGGCGCGGGTCAAGCGCAATGGAGGACGCTTGTGGCTGGGGGCCTCTGCCGCCACGCGCAGCATTCGTCCCTATGAAGGTTTTTCCGGGATAGGACGTATGATTTCCCGCAGCGCTTTCAATCAGCTGCGCCACTCAAATCTTTTGCTGTTGTTGTCGATGGGAGGAATGGCAGCCATATACTTGCTTCCGCCTGCTCTGGTTTTTTTTACGCATCGCATCGCGCCTGCCGCCCTAGGCGGCATAGCATGGCTGCTCATGGTTCTAAGCTACTTGCCCGTGCTGCGCCTTTACCGTCTCAATCCCTTATGGGCGTTGGCTCTGCCCTTGGCGGCTGTCTTCTATGTGGGAGCAACGTTCCATTCAGCCTGGAAATATTGGACAGGACGCGGCGGCGAATGGAAGGGCAGGATTCAAGATCCTAAAGGGAGTCCTCAAGCTTGATCCGCGGATGTGATGAATGATTTGGTAGGAATTAAAAGTCTACTGCAGGTTGGCGCCACATTCCTGTTTGGCAGAATCTTCCGATTTCTCTTCCGGCTTGTTCATCTTGATCCCTACGGCGGCGAAAATGCGTTCTTTGGCCACGCTCTCATCTTCTTCATGCGGCTGCTGGATTCTAGCCACGGCCTCGGATGACAGCGGTGTATCCAGAGGATCGCGATGTGTAATCGTCCATATCCAGCCCAGCACGGCTATAAGGAAGGCAAACTGTCCCACCTCGCTGGAGATGCTCCGCAGCATGGGGTCGGTGTAAATGCTTGCCACGAATCGCGTGGTGGACTGTACGGTGAGGTACAACACAAATCCAATGGCAATCTCTGCCACAGAAGATTTCCAGGTGATCCCCAGCTTTTTCGCCTGTACCAGCAGGATCCACAGAAGGGCGGCGTCGGCCAGGAAGATGGTGCGCTCAATTGTAAGAGGGACTTCAATGAGCGGCCCTTTATGCCCAGAAGGCATCATCACGGAAAATGCCACCGCAGTCGAAATACCCAGCACTGCCCAGAAACAGAATTTGGCCACGGTGCGGCCGGGCAAAGACTCAAAGGGGGCCAGCACTTTGACCAGAATTTCCAGCAAAACCAGGTTGAGCAGGATCGCCTCAAGGAAATCGACTACCGAGTAGGTAATCACAAAGGCGTTCGCGCTGCCGAAGTGCTCCACCGCCACGGTAAGGATGGAAGCGCTCGTGATGTAGAACAGGTAATAGCTAAAAACTTTCCAATGTTGAAAAAACTGCTTGCGTTTGATCAGGGCGCCGCACGCCACCACCTCGCAAACAATGGTGACGTACCAGAACACGTAATCAAACGTAAGCAGCCGATGCTTCATTAAATCGTTGTCTTATTGAGCGCTGTTAAGAGCGCTCGTGGGCGGCATGGGAATAGGACCAGCCGGCCCTGAGGGGCCCTGAACAATCGGACCCGTGAGCGAACCTACCGTAAGCGCAATTGCAAGAATAAAGTCGATCATTAGGGAACCTTCCTTGTCCCGAATTCACAATCTCTCGGGGGTTGAGTCGACGCATATCAAGCCCCGCATGTGGCCTAAGGAAGTTCTAATTCCCGTTCCACAATGGTACTCTTTACACGTCCATTACATATTATTTCGGCATTTGGCGCTCTCAGCCATATACCCTAAGGACTTGCCCTGGAGTAACGTGCTCCTGGCTTTCCATAAACAGCATAAAGCTATTAAGATGCTTTTTATCAATCACTTAACAAGGATTTCAAGTTAGGCTGTTCTTTGCTGGGACTTGGGAAATATTTTAAAGATGTTACTTCGCAGATTCTCACTGATTTTAATGGTTTTAGCGTCGCTCTCCCCCAGTCGAGCCGAGCAGATTGCCGCCAACCCTGCGTCTTCTGAAGGTCTGGGGAAAGTTGTCTTTCCCAACTCTTGCTCAACCTCGGCACAGCCGGCAATGTTGCAAGGAATTGCACAGCTCCATTCATTCCAATATGCTGCGGCGCAAAGCGCTTTTACCGAGGCGATCCACGCGGACCCCAAGTGCGCCATGGCTTATTGGGGTTTAGCCATGTCCAGCTACCGCCCGCTGTGGGACGGAGCGGACCAAAAAGCTCTCAATAAAGGCCGGCATTTTTTGGACCAAATTCAGAAAGACTGGCCCATCAGCCAGCGCGAGCACGAATACATTAACGCCATTGCCATCATCTTTAGTGACAATCGCCGTTTGGGCGATGAGCGCGTTGTGGCCTATAGCCGCGCAATGACCGAGATTGCAAAACATCATCCTGACGATGGCGAGGCCCAGGCCTTTTACGCTTTGTCTGTGCTCGCCCTGCCGCGTGACGACACGAAAACTCGCGAGCAGGTAATCGGCATTCTGAACAAGCTGATGCGCGCACAGCCGGAACATCCCGGCGCGGTTCATTACCTGATTCATGCGGCAGATACATCTGAGCTTGCGCCGCAGGGGCTGGAGGCAGCTCGCCGCTATGCGAAAATCGCTCCCGATTCTTCCCACGCACTGCACATGCCCGCGCACATTTTTGTCCGGCTTGGATTGTGGCAGGAATCGGTTGACTCCAACCTCGCCGCTGCGGCCGCTGCCGCTGAAGCTACTCAACATCACATGGGCGAGGCCCAATACCAGTTCCATGCGATGGATTTTCTCGATTTCTCTTACCTGCAGCTGGGCGAGGAAGCCAAAGCCCGTCAGGTGATTGAAGACTTGAATAAAGTTCCCGGCAGTTCAGCCGGATGGACCAAAAATCTGCGCGTGATTCTTACCACTCGAAATCTGTTGGAACTGCATCGCTGGAAAGAAGCCCTTGCATTCGCTCCACAGGGCGATCCGTTCGAGTTCCAGTTGGTTTACGCGTTGCGCTCCATCGCCGCGGCCCGTACCGGCGATTCCCATATGGCGGAGGAGAATTATAAGAACCTGAAAAAGGCCATGAAACAAAAGCGTGGAAGAGATACCCGCCTGGAGGATTATCGCCGCCAGGAAGTTGAAGCGTGGGTCGCGTTTGCCAAAGGCGATAATAAAAAAGCCCTGAAGCTAATGCGCGCCGCGGCGACCAAACAGGATGCAGAAGACTCCGGCGACTTTACCGTGCCCGCAAGAGAAATGCTGGCCGACCTGCTCATGGAATTGCATCAGCCGGCACAGGCGCTCGGTGAATACGAGTCCGTTCTTAAGATCTCACCCAATCGCTTTAACGATCTCTATGGCGCAGCCGCAGCCGCGCAGATGGCCGGTGATTCAGCCAAAGCAAAAAGTTATTACAGCAAGCTGCGGGAAACCTGTCCGCCTGCGGCCGATCGGGAAGAGCTGCAAAAGATGAAGATGGCCGCTGCCGGCAGCAACTGACCACTGCGGACTATTTGAACCAGCTTCGCGCGAGTTGCGCTTCTTCATAGATTGAACGCAATGCCAGTCGGGTTTCATTCACCAGCAGGGAACACCCCACAGCCAAACCCACAAACCCAATTGTTCCCAGCACAAAGCTTATGACCACAATGACCTCAAACGGCCACTTGTATCTTGTGGATACTACGCTCGCTCCCAGGATGGAAACCACGCTTGCCGCCGCGAAACAGCCAATGGCGCTGTAAAAGAAGCTCATCGCGCGTACCAGCAACGCGCCGCGTTTTTCCAGCCGCCCCAGATGGCTTACCCACAATGCGCGTGTAGCAGGATCAATTTCAGCCCCGTGCAGGTCTTTCACCAGCGTTCTTGTTCGGTCCACCACGCGGGCCAGCCGGTTGCCGGTACCCAGCGCCAGCACTGAAGATGCGTTGGTGAAAACCGCGGGCGCTGCAATCAGTGTGAGGACGGCAAAAGGACTGTCCGAGACAGGCGTAAGCATCGCCTTTAGTATGCAGCGTCAGCGCGGCCATGGGAAGAACCGCTTGTGATTCCCGCCACATCTACCTTAATGACCGTCATCCTGAAGGGCGTGAGCCGACGAAGAGGTCGACTAGGCGGCCTTTCGTGTCCCGGATTTTTTTCGCGTGCGCGCGGCGCTTTTTGCCTGCCGTGAAAGCGCTTTGTGAGAAGCTGCTGAGCGAGGCTCACGCTAAAATGCCGC
>DASXIL010000730.1:0-3640 GCA_036497985.1 Candidatus Angelobacter sp.
TTTGGAGTACACACCACGATCGTACTTGGCTTCCTGATCTTGGGATTGCTCGGCTCTTACCAGATGTGGTGGACACTTAAACGTACCACTCCGCGTTTTTTTTGGGGTGCCACGTATCTTGTAATTTTCCTCTTGCTGATCGTTGCTCAGGCGTGCGCCCGCAGCTGGCGTTCCTTCTATTCGCAGCAAGCGGAAAACACAACGGCATGGAGAACAATTGGGGCGCTCTTTGCAACGGTCGGTACCTCAGCGCTATCTTCTTTTGCGGGATGGGGAGTGCTGTATCTCATCTCCGAGCATTACCAAACACGCGCTGCTTCGCTTCCGGAGTCCCTCGGCGTTGCAGCGGCGCTCGCATTGGGGCCGTTTGTTCTTATTTGCATACTCTCCCTGGCTATCATGTTGCAAATTGGCTTTCTGGGATCCAACCTACCCGATACACGAAGAGAATGGTGGAACCGGCTGGGGGCAAAGCTACTCCTTACTGGTAGCCTATGGATTGCGCTTGCTGGTTGCGCTTTCTTTGGTCCATGTTTGGTGCTATGGCTCTATGGGAAAAGCAAGTTGGCCGTATCTGGGTCTTTCTTTGTCTGGCTGGCCACAACGCTCATTGGGGCTTCGTGGGGCCGCAGTGAACGGACGCCGCCGCTCCCCACAGAGAAAGAAACCAAGACCACAAAACGGCTTGAATGGATCACGAAAGCGGTTCCTGGGGAATGGATCGCCCGAATCGCCCCTTATATATACATCGCTGGCATAACCATATTAGTTTCGTATCTGCTTTATGTTTTGACTCCGCTGATACCTTGGAAACCATTCCACGACGCCGCCGATGATTGGGTCCGCGTGGTGGGGTCATCAGTGCTGCCGCCGGTGATGCTGGGCATGGCCATGCTTCTTGCCTGGCGCTTTGGGATCAATGAATTTTCCATGCATCACTTCTACCGCAACCGGCTGGTGCGCTGTTATCTTGGGGCCAGCCGGGAGCATGGCACCCGCAAACCAAATCCCTTTACCGGCTTCGATCCCGAAGATGATTTCAGCCTTTCCGAACTTAGAGTGAACCCCCCAGACCCTTGGAACCTTGCCCATCCGGCCCGGAAATATTACGGCCCCTTCCCCATCATCAACACTGCTCTGAATCTCGTGGCGGGAAAGGAACTAGCCTGGCAGGAAAGAAAAGCTGCGTCATTTGTGTTCACACCACTCTATTGTGGTTATGAATGCAGACCAGGAGAGGAGCGCCCGAAAAGAAAATTCGTTAACTTTGGTTATCGCCCAACGACGGACTACGCAGAACCCGTATACGGCGGTCCCAGCCTGGGCACGGCGTTCGCCATCTCCGGAGCAGCCCTCAACCCAAATATGGGATATCACTCTTCTCCTGCGTTGAGCTTTTTGATGGCACTTTTCAACCTCCGACTGGGCTGGTGGCTGGGTAATACGCGCCACAGCAAAAGCTGGAAGAAATCTTCGCCAGGGTTTGGACTGATCTACCTGCTCGACGAACTCATAGGGAACACCGATGACACAAGCTGGTTCGTCAACCTCTCCGATGGAGGACATTTCGAAAACCTGGGTCTTTACGAACTTGTCCGCCGGCGTTGCAAGTACATCATTGTTTCAGATGCTGAAGAAGATCTTACATTTGCTCTGAACGGCCTCGGTAACGCGATCCGCAGATGCCGCACCGACTTTGGAGTGGATATCAGGCTGGACCCGAGCCAGCTTCGTCCTGTCCCTGGTAAGGGCAAGAGCCGGACCCATTGTGCTGTTGGAGAAATCATTTATTCCACTGACATGCGAGGCACTATCGTCTACATCAAGACTTCTCTGACAGGGGACGAGCCGGGAGACGTCCTTCAATACAGCCTGAAGCACTCGCTTTTCCCACATCAGAAAACCATCGACCAATACTTTGACGAATCACAGTTTGAGAGCTATCGGGCTTTGGGGCACCACACGTCAATGGTCATCCTCAAACAGGCATCTCAAGCTTCATTTAAAAAGGCATCTCAAACTCCACCTGAGGAGAACTCGCAAAAGCAACCCTCTAAGAAAGGTGCCGATCAGCCCGATAAACCTCCGACACAGCCTAAGCCATCTGACAATGGCGCACGTCAAGTTCCACCGCATCACGTTCAACCAGGGTCTGAAACCGGCCAATTGAACAGCGCAGCAAATACCACCAAGTCACAGAAGGAAGATCTGGAGCGAAATCTGAAGGAAAATCAAGAATTTCTGGAACGTATGTTCAAGCACCTGCACGCTATGTGGTATCCGGTCACGGAGAACATGGCGGCAATGGGTGGGCAGCACAGCAGGCTCTATGCTGAATTAGCGGGAAAATTCACATCAAGCGATGGCACCCTGGACGAGGTGGCACGTACATTCTTCCGGAATTCCGGATCCCCTACGGGATCCGCCCCGACCGAATCCGCAAGTAAATGGCACCCCGAGCCGGAGTTTCTTGTCTATTCCATGATGATTGAATTGATGCACCGCGTGTTTGAAGACCTGGAGTTGGAGACCACGGCAGACCACCCCCACAATGAAGGTTGGGTGAGCATGTTTCGTGACTGGGCAGAGTCCCAGGGCTTTAAGAACGCATGGGATGTTGTGAAAGGCAATTACGACATTCGTTTTCGGATTTTCTGCAATGCTCTGGATCAATCCGAATCGCCCAGTAAACTGGCCGGGTGATTAGTAAGCAGCGATGTAACTGCTTAAGCAAAAAAAGCGCATCTAGCACACGCAAAAATCCCGCCTTGCGGCGGGAAATCTGCTTAACGTCTTGAAATGTTCTTTGGTTTGGCTAACTGCTAATTGCCAATTGCTAACTGCTTCTCAACGATACTTCGCCCGTGGATCCAGAGCCGGGTTTGACTTGGACGCCATGGCAGCGCGCTGCTTGCGGAATTCAGGGACCACCACTGCCTGCTCGATCAGCGGAACGTTCAGCGCGGCCAGCTTGGCGGCCAGTCGAGTGGCGTTGCCCTGCTGTCCGTTCTTGTTATAGGCGGCAATCAGGGCGCGCATGGAGATGGCGTTGGACTCGTCTTCTTCCAGGTGGTTCACGGCTTCGGCGAACTTGCCTGCCGTCAGGGCCATGGCTCCGGAAGCGCCGTGGAAAGCACCGGTGATAATGCCGTCAGCGTCATTGGCATCGGAGAGTGTTTGCAGTTGCTTAAGCGTTGCTGCGGCGAGATTAGCATTGTTATCGGCAAGGGCGCGCTCTACGCGGGTGCGCAGCACGGTGGCCAGTTCCTGGTTCAGCAGCGATTGCGGAACTTTATGCGCTTCATAGAGAGCAGCTTCTGACTTGGCCAGCAAAGCCAGCGACGCAGGGCCTTCAAGCTGGTACAAAGACATGCTGCGATAGGCTTCAGCTTCAAGGTTGGCAAAGTCTTTGGCGTGGGCCTGTTCGGCTACGGCGCTGAAAGCCTTGTCGGCGCCGGCCAGGTCGCCTTCACGAACGTATGTTGCGGCCACTTGCAATGACCACACAACTTTCTGCACCGGCGACGCAACTTCAATGGCCTTGGCATATTCCGCGCGGGCTTTTTGCTGGTCGCCCATCAGAGCGTAGGTATCGCCCAGGCCAAGCTGTGATTCATGGAACGAGGGGTCGATCTTGAGC
>DASXIL010000731.1:0-6299 GCA_036497985.1 Candidatus Angelobacter sp.
AATGTAACCGTTGGAAGAGCCGGCATTCGGCGCAGTAGAATCAGCTGATTGGGTGCTGACTGAGATAGTTACTCGGAATCTGCATCCCAGATACATCGAATGTCTAATACCACCGAAGCTTGAGCACCACAACCCAACCCGTCCCCTTTCAGTGGCAGCAGGTCGACCAACAACTCTCCAGCATCCTGCAGAGCAAAGTGTCCGGTGAAATCCGTGAATTGATGACGGATGACGTCGGTCACATTCGTTTTCAGAACATGCATAACGAGAACAGCATGACCATCCCATCACAGCGTTTGCAAATGCAACGTTTGCGCACAGAGGAATGGGCTGCGCGGCTTTACGAGGGGTATTGTGAGATCTGGCAGGCACAGCGAATGCCTATTTCTGCCGAATTTCTTCGCGGAATCGTTAAGAATGCAATCAGCGTGCTGTGTTCAGTTCGTGTTAATACCGTGACATACGAGTTCGTGCAAGAACAGCACCGCACGAGACATGATGCCAACTGGCTCAAGCCGGCTCTCGAAGCATTCAAACGGGACTTGCAGATGCTGGAACATAACTGGAATCAGATAGCCGAATTTGACGCCAGGACTGTTCAGTACATGCTTTTGGAGACTCCGGAGAATACCGCCACGAAGATTGCTGCGCGTGAAATCATAACTGCTAGGACAAAGATCCGCACACTGGAGGCGATGATCGCCAGTATTGAAGCACGGATTGCGATGGCCGAGCAGGCTCTAAATGGCAT
This sequence comes from Candidatus Angelobacter sp., assembly GCA_036497985.1. Classification (GTDB taxonomy): domain Bacteria; phylum Acidobacteriota; class Terriglobia; order Terriglobales; family Acidobacteriaceae; genus Angelobacter. The sequence continues at coordinate 752 of DASXIL010000731.1, forward strand.
GCTGATGGCGAACAGGCCTCCATATCAAAAAAGAAATGTTAAACAGAGCTTGTCTAGACTAAAAGAGCAGCGGAAGGAATTGCGATCCACTCTTGACCAATGGCAGTTTCGAATGCAGGCCGCGCTCGTGAATGCTGAAGGCGCCCAAGCCAACGCTGCCGCAGGAGCGCCAGCCCGTTCGACACCGCCGAATACAAGCGAGGCTATGGAAAAAGGAACGCAGATCCGGGCACGACGAGGGTCACGCCGCGTTGAAGCCAAACAAACCACTCCAAAGCGATTGCGCACAAAGCCGGTTCGCGTGCCGCCGTACAGATCGGAGTGGAAACGGGCGACAAAGGCCCTGCTGCTGGAGAACTCAAAAATGTCAGTTTTGCAAATCTGCCGGAGACTTGACGATGATGCCATTAAACTGCCCAGGAAATGGACTGTTGGAGAGAACCGATCTTTTGAAGATGCATATCTAAATGCGACTCTCAGGCAGAGAATCCACACCGCGATCAGCAAAATGCGTGCAGAACTCCGCAAAGCTGGAGTGATTGGCTGACCGAACCCAACTGTCCAACCAGTAACTACTTACCTTTGACTTACCTTCTACTTACCTTTTCGCAGAGCTAAGTCTGCGCTTTTGGCGCATAGGCAGCTGCTCTGCTGCATGCCGTCAAAAAAATACTTACCTTTTCGCGTCATTACGCAAGCGCGGCGATAGCACTGTGCGGCATTCTCCAGGTGCTCGCAGCAACCGCCAGCGTCGAGATCAATCCTGAATCGACCGGCAGAGCCAGCGCAAGCGAAGGTACTGAAACGATGCCAAAACTGATTTCCACCAAGCAAGCGGCCGAGATGCTCGGAACGTCTGAGGGAACTCTGAAGAGCTGGCGCTCGCGCGGGCTGGGGCCGAAATGGGTCAAGCTCGGGGCAGCGGTGAGGTATGATGTCGAGGAGCTTCTTGACTTCATCAAGAGGAACACCCGCGTACCTTCCGTGCGAGCGCTCGTGGAGGAGCGTCGTGGAGCTCTTTAGGAGAGAGAACTCACGCTGTTGGTGGTACGACTTTACGGTCCGCGGGACGCGTTTCCGTGGATCAACCAAGGAACGCAACAGGACTGCTGCTTACGCAAAAGCGGCAGTGATATTCACTGAATTATCAAGCGGCAAGGGATATTGCACGAACAGAAAAACCCCTTATCTCGCAGAGTTTGCTGAACGGTTTCTGAACTTTGTCGAGAACGCTAAATTGGCACCAAAATCCCAGGTCTACCTCCGTAATGGCTGGCGGCTCCTGGAAAGAACGAATATCCCCGGAATGCGAATCGATCACATCACGACGGAAGACGTTAATGCGCTTTCGTTTTCTGGAAGTGCATACAACGTCAACTGTGCCCTGAAGACCTTGCGCCGGATGTTGCACCTGGCACAAGAATGGGGGCTGATTGGGAAAGTTCCGAAGATCAAACTCGCAAAAGAAATTGGACGCAGCCTTTTGCTCGACGAAGACGCAGAGCGCAAGATCCTCCCCTTCTGTGGCCCGTTGTTACGAGAGATCATCATCCTGCTCCGTGACACAGGCATGCGGCCAAAGAAAGAGCTGTTTCCAATGCGGATTGAGAATCTGAACTGGAATAATCGGATGATTTTCGTCCCGGACAGCAAGACTCCAACCGGGCGTCGGTACATTCCGATGAGTGATCGAGTCATTGATCTGCTGATGGTGCGTTGTGCCGGCAAAAGTGAAGGCTGGGTCTTCCCTGCCTACTCTGTTGTTGGCCACATGACCACCATCGACAAGCAATTCCGGAAAGCACGCGCTCAGGCTGGCTTACCGGCTGGGCTGAAGCTTTACTGTGCTCGCCACGATTATGGAACGCAGATGCTTCAGCGCACCGGCAATCTGGCTTTGGTGATGCGCGCCATGGGGCAAACCAGCACCAAAGCTGCAATGCAGTACCAACATCCCGACCTGGAACACATCAGGACGGCGCTGAACGTGACGCGCGCCAGAACTGAACAGGAAAATCGGATCAACTGAAAACTGCGTCACATTTCACGGCACAGTAACTAAACAATAAACTCGGTAACTTATTTGTATGAAGCGTGTTAGCTGATTTTAGATCAGCTCAACCGTCTGCCTTCTAAGCAGAGGGTCGCCCGTTCGAATCGGGCCGGGCCTACCATTTCCGCCAGCGACAAAATTCTCTCTTCCCATTTAAGTACAGCCCCATGTGCACAGGCCCTGTGTGCATGCGGCGGCTGCTTGAACTACAATTTTCAACCTATTCTTTTGCCGGAATCCATTTGCCGGCAGCACATGGGAGGACCTATGAAAATCAACCAAAGCATCTTGAGCAGAATCGGTATTGCAGTGCTGATGTTGTCTTTTGCGTTGGCAACTACTCAATGTGTTTATGGCGAAGATCACGGCAGTTCTAACCGCGACGCGGCTGAGCTGTTTGCTGTTCTTCCCGACGGAGCTTCTGGACCGGAAGGTCTCACACTTGGACCAGATGGCAATGTATATGTTGCAACGTTCGGATTCAACGCGGCCGGCCCGGTCACCGGATTGGGGCAGCTTTATGTTTTCAATCGAGAAGGCAAGTTCCTGCGCAACGTAAGCGTGCAGAGTTCATCATCGCATCTGCTGGGAATCGCTTTCCATCCTCAGACAGGGGCTTTGCTGGTCATTGATTTTGGCGGCGGACAGGTGCTGCGCGTGGATCCTTTTACCGGCGCTTCTTCGGTTTTCATGACCGTCACGGGCAGTTCCGGACTGAACGGGCTGACTTTTGACTCCGCGGGCAATGTTTACGTGTCTGACTCCGCTCAGGGCATCCTCTGGAAGACCGGCGCCAATGGCGGCCCCGGGACCGCCTGGGTGACTGACGCTCTGCTTACCACCACCGGCGTGCCTCCCTTCGGCGCAAACGGCGTGGAATTTAATCATGCTGAGACAATGTTGTTCGTCGCCAACACCGGCAATGACACGATTGTGCAGATTCCCGTAAACCATGGCACGCCAGGACAGCCAGTGGTCTTTGTGAACAGCATCAACGGCGCAGATGGAATTGCCATTGACGCGCATGACAACCTTTGGGTGGCCGCCAATCAAAGCGACGAAATTGACGTCGTCAGCCCGACGGGCAAACTGCTGGCCAGACTGGGAGATTTTGAAGGCCTCACTCACTCAGGCATGCCGCGCGGATTGCTCTTCCCTGCCAGCCCGGCCTTCAGCAGAAACGGTGAATTTATTTATGTCACCAATCTTGCGCTGGACCTACGTATATTCGGGTTGCCGCAGGCGGTGGATTCCCAATGGTGTGCACAAGTGAAGCATTACACGGTTTCAAGAATCAGGACGCACTTTGCGCCGTTGGGTGCGGGGAAGGACTGAAGCTCGAACTGTGAGAAGCACGCCGACTTTTGGGTCGGCGTGCTATTTGCATTGTTAGCGTGCGCTTGTCGAAGAAGCGAGTTGAGCTTCTGACGCCACTCGCGCCAGGTCCGCGTCCACCATCATGGCGACAAGCTCTTCCAGGCTTGTTTTTGGCTTCCATCCCAATACCGCTTTGGCCTTTGCCGCATTTCCTACCAACACGTCCACTTCGGCTGGACGCTCAAATTTTTTATCGGCAACAACGTATCTCTCATAGTCGAGCCCAACATGGCGGAAGGCCAGCCGGCAGAACTCGCGAACGCTGGTGCAGCGCCCCGTCGCAACCACGTAGTCGTCTGCCTTCTGTTGCTGCAGCATCATCCACATGGCCTCAACGTAGTCAGCGGCATAACCCCAGTCGCGCTTCGCTTCCAGGTTCCCCAGCCGCAGCTCACTCTGTAAACCAAGCTTGATCCTTGCCACTCCATCGCTGATTTTCCGGGTAACAAATTCTATCCCTCGCAACGGAGATTCGTGGTTGAACAAAATGCCGCTGCATGCAAATGTGTTAAAGCTTTCGCGATAGTTGACGGTCATCCAGTGGGCATAGAGTTTTGCCACGCCGTATGGGCTTCGCGGATAGAAAGGTGTGCGCTCCGACTGGACTGGCTCCTGTATCTTCCCAAACATCTCACTGCTTGAAGCCTGGTAAAACCGTATCGCAGGATCGGTGAGCCGGATTGCCTCAAGCAAATTTACGGCCCCAATGCCCGTGGTCATCCCGGTTAAAACAGGCTGCATCCATGATGTCGCCACAAAGCTCTGCGCGCCGAGGTTGTACACTTCATCAGTCGCAATCGCAGAAAGCAGCCGCGCCAGCGACGATAAGTCGGTTAAGTCACCTTCCATCAAATCCACTTCATTCTCAATGCCCAGATGGCGCAGACGCCATTGCGTGTCAGAGGATCGCCGTGCTAGAAGGCCATAAACCTTGTAACCCTTCTCTAAAAGAAGCTTTGACAGATATGCGCCGTCCTGTCCCGTCACTCCGGTGATCAACGCTTTTTTGCTCATTCCAGCCTGTTCTCCCGCGATTGAGCGGGCTTCCCCACAGCGTGCTCGATTTTACCTGACGCCTCACACAAGCAAGACGAGTGGCCCTACTTCGCTTTGGCCAGTTGCTCCATGTGCTTTTCATCGATGACCTGCACACCGAGTTCGCGCGCCTTGTCCAGCTTTGAGCCGGGATCTTCGCCGGCGATCACATAGTCCGTTTTCTTGCTCACGGCGCTGGAAACTTTGCCGCCGGCATCTTCCACCAACTTCTTCGCGGCGTCACGGGAATAATTGGCCAGCGTGCCGGTGATCACAAATGTTTTTCCGGCAAGTGCGGTGCCACGCTGCTTCTTTTCGCCTTTGAAGTTCAGATATTTGCCCAGGCGCTTTACCAGATCGCGATTGCGAGGCTCCGCAAAAAATTCCTGAATGCTGTTGGCGATGCGCGGGCCCACCTCGTCCACTTCCTGCAATGATTCCACTGACGCGTTCATCAGCGCTTCCATCGAGCCGAAATGTTCCGATAGAAATTTCGCTGTGCGCTCACCCACAAACCGGATTCCCAGGCCATAGATCACGCGTTCCAGCGGCAGCTTGCGCGATTGCTCAATCTCACGCAGCAGGTTCGCCGCGGATTTTTCTCCCACGCGCTCCAGGCTGAGAAGTTTTTCTTCGTTCAATTCATAGATGTCAGCCAGATCTTTGACCAGCCCACGGCTTGAGAGTTGGTTCACCATGGACTCGCCCATGCCTTCAATGTTCATCACTGAGCGGGCGGCAAAATGCAGAATGCTTTCACGCAGCTTGGCTGGGCAAGCCGTGTTCACGCAGCGATGGTCGGCTTCACCCTCAACGCGCACCACGTGGCCGCCACATTCGGGGCATCGCTCCGGCATATGAAATATCTTGTGTCCGCGCGGATGGTCTTTATCAGAAATGACTTTCACGACTTTGGGAATTACGTCGCCGCCGCGCTCGATCATTACCCAGTCGCCGATCTTTACTTCCAGCCGGTCGATTTCATCCTGATTGTGAAGCGTGGCCCGCGTAACCGTTGTGCCGCCAATGGATACAGGCTTGAGCGCGGCTACTGGCGTCAACTTTCCGGTGCGGCCTACCTGA
>DASXIL010000732.1:0-3342 GCA_036497985.1 Candidatus Angelobacter sp.
CTATCCAGCTACTGGCTTCTGGCAATACTCGGTTTCGCGTCTTCTTCCGGCCAAATGGTACGGGCAAATAGTTGAAGTCTCCGATTTTCACCGCTTTTGGATCGCGGTCACTTTGCGCTCGCTGCCACAGCGTGACATCAACTTGCCCAAGGCTGGTCGAGAGTTTCTCCAGAAGTTCCGGTTCGACCGGGGCGCTCAATTCCACTACGCGCATTCCCCGGGGCGTATCTACCTCATGGATCACCACCAGACGCAATTCGTTTCCGCTTTGCACCATGCCGGCGAAAGAACGACTCTTGGGATTCTCAGGATTCTTGATTTTCGCGAAAAACGCGGGATCCACGTGAAAGTTCACCGTCAAGCCGGGCAAGTCCTTCTTTCGCGCCCCAAGAACCTGCTCCGCCAGCCGCTTCTCCGCGGCGGTCTCGTCCACGTTCGCAGGCAATGTGGCCTCCGCGGCGGCAACATCCTCCGAGGATTCGTTCAGCATCTCGATGCGGTCATGAATTTCGTGGTAAAGCAGGTAGGCGCCGAACTGGGAATAAATGATGCGTCCGGCCTGAATCCCGAGCATCAGCAAGAGCATGATCGGAACCACGGCAATGAACACGTACACGAGAATCAGCCGGTTCCGCAGACTCCACAGCAGCTCACTGCGCAGGCGGCTCCAGAATCGATACAGCAGATATCCCGCGGCGATTACCGCCAGGTACTTGAGAAAACCCGTGCCCTTCGCGGTGCTACCGATGCCGGTTAGCCACAGTCCCGCAACACAAACCGCCAGCGCTGCCCAATCGAGCAGCGACAGGTTCTTCCAGAATACTTTCTGTGGTTTCTCTTTTCCGTCCATGGGTGGAGCAAGTGAAAGGACAGCTTACCCGATTCGGCAAGTTCCGACGAGGCCCACTTTGTCCCTCGTACCCGGCATCTGTGGTCGCTGGGTGCGGGTCTTGATTCAGTTCATTTATTCGCGTTTCGCACGTGACTGTGTTTCACGCTGTAGGTGAAGTAAATGACCATGCCAATGATCAGCCAAACCACCAGACGGATCCATGTAACCAGCTTCAGGCCAGACATCAGCCCGAGAGAGATAATGATACCCATGATGGGAACAAAGGGAACCCATGGCGTTTTGAAAGGACGCACCAATTCTGGCCGGCGGACGCGCATGATCCAGACACCTGCGCAGACAATCACAAAAGCCAGCAGCGTGCCGATGCTAACCAACTGTCCCAGATCGCCAATCGGCACCACCGCTCCAACAATTGCAACCAGTAATCCCACGATGGCAGTCGACTTCCACGGGGTACGGAAGCGGGGATGAATATCACCGGCCCATTTCCACAGCAGACCGTCGTGTGCCATGGAATAAAATACGCGAGATTGGCCCAGCAACATGACCAGCATGACTGTGCTTAAGCCAGCCAAGGCTCCCGCGTTGACCACGTAACTGCCCCACTTCACGCCTGTCTCGCGGATTGCCAGGGATACGGGGGCGCCAATGTTCAAACGGCTGTAGTGCACCGTGGCGGTTAGAAGTGCGCACACAACGATGTAGAGCACCGTGCAGACGGCAAGCGATCCAAGAATCCCGATCGGCATATCCTTTTGTGGCTTGCGCGCTTCCTGAGCCGCAGTGGAGACCGCATCGAAACCGATGTACGCGAAGAATACGACGCCCGCTCCTCGCAACACCCCTGACCACCCATAGGAGCCAAACGCCCCAGTGTTGGGCGGCAGGAACACTTTCCAATTTTCGTGAGCAATCTGCGGATTCTTGAGCACGAATGCGGCTGCCACGACGATAAATGTAACCACCGCGATCAGCTTCACAAACACGATTGCGGTATTGAAGTTTGCCGATTCCTTGATGCCTATGATCAGGATCGTGGTGACCGCCAGGATTGCGAGAAAAGCAATCAGATTGAATTTGGAAGTCACCTGCGGCAAACCAGCCAGCTGCACGCTCGTCATTTTGAGGGTTGCCATCGGAGTCCAACGTCCATCCAGTTGGACCCATACGGCTCCCGGCACATCGCAGATCTGCGGTGGCAAACTGATTCCGTAGTCCTGAAGGAACGCTACCAGCGTGCTGCTCCAGCCGCTTGCCACGGTCGCCGCGCCAAAGGCGTATTCCAGGATGAGGTCCCACCCAATAATCCAGGCGACGATCTCGCCGAGCGTGGCATAACCATAGGTGTAGGCCGACCCGGCGATCGGAATCATCGAGGCAAACTCCGCGTAGCAAAGGCCTGCAAATGCGCAACCTACGCCTGCCAGGATATAAGACAGCATGATCGCAGGACCCGCATAGAGTGCCGCGGCGGAGCCCGTCAGAACGAAAATCCCCGCACCGATGATGGCGCCGATCCAAAGAGTGATCAGATTGACGGGTCCAAGCGCACGTTTCAGGCTGTGCTCACCGGTGTCCCCGGCTTCCTTCATCAACGTGTCGATCGACTTCGTCGCGAACAAGGGGTTGCCCATGCAACTCCTCCTTTTATCTTTTCAGTTTGCAGGAACTAGTTCTCTTTGCTGGCCGCGCTCTTCTTCCGGCTCCACAACCAGTACACCGGAAGCCCCAATAGCACGATCACCATGCCACGCCCGGCTGTCTGCGTCTTATACAGCAGCAGCACCGCCATAATTCCGATAGCGGCAACTATATACAAGAGTGGCAGCCACGGATACCCAAATGCTCGATACGGGCGGTCGGCGTTTGGCCTGGTTTTGCGTAAAACAAACACGCCGAGAATGGTCAGCGCATAAAACAGCAGCGCGGCGAAAACCACGTAGTCCAACAAATCGTTGTAGAGATTCCCATATGTGCCGTCAGGCTTGCGCGTGCGCAGCATGATCAAGGCGATGATCCAGATTCCCTGGTACACCAGCGCGGTGCCTGGCACGCCTTTGCCGTTCAGCTTTCCCGTGGCTCGAAAAAACAACCCGTCTTTCGCCATCGCGTAAGCCACGCGCGAGCCGGCCAAAATCAGGCCATTGTCGCAGCCAAACGTGGAAATGATGATGGCGATTGCCATCATCCACGCACCCTTCGCTCCGAAAATCGCGGAGAGCGCAGCGGTGGCCACGCGGTCGTCCGGGGCATTCTGGATCTGCGCCAGCGGCAACGCGCAGAGGTACGCCAGGTTAGCCAGGCAGTACAGCGTAATCACGATGATGGTGCCGAAGGCCATCGACAATGCCACATCGCGCTTCGGATTTTTCACCTCAGCCGCTGTGAACCCGATGTTGTTCCAGGCGTCGGCGGAAAACAGAGCCCCAACCTGCGCCACTCCGAAAGCCACTAACAACCCAAACCATCCGCTCGCTGCCGTCACCGTC
>DASXIL010000733.1:0-5021 GCA_036497985.1 Candidatus Angelobacter sp.
CTCCTTCAACTGCATAGTTGCTGATGCCCAACACTTCAGAGGTTTCCGCCGTTGAACGCTGTTCGACACCACGTAATATGAGCGCAAATCGGCACAGCACGTCAAGGTGGCGCTTAACTGGCTCACGTTTGCTAGCCAGCAAATCTGCATGTTCCGGCGCGAGAGCATGTTCACAATGGACGCAACACCGGCGGTCGTACACCGAAGCAAGCTGGGCAATTCTAACTCGTTTCATATCCAGGGCCGAGCGGATGATAGCTTCGCGCCGCCAAGACCAAAACCACTCTTCGCCGCCTGTATTTCTGGTCTCCGCTGGGGCTTGTGCGTCAATGACGCAAGCCCAGGCCATCATTTCATCACCAGTAAGGAATTCGGCGAGCCAGCTCCTGGTTGTGCTGAGCAAAACACGTGAAGAATTCATCCGCTCTCGCCGCTCCTGATTCCACTCCGAAACTCGAGTTCGTAATTGTGATTGCCATATGGTCACCTGCCACATCCTCAGTAGAGCAATATCGGTTCCAATCGGCAGGATTTTAAGTTGTTGAAATCATTCGGACGGTGATGACCAATGCCCGCGTGCCACTATGCAATGCCCATATTCGGGCACTGCCAAGCTTTATGACAGTCGTTGCCTGGCGTGAGTGCATGGGAACAAACGACTTAAGATTCCGCCGATTCGGCACTCATCGTGCCTACCTAAGAAGGGATATGGCACTTACAAGGACTCTGCGGAAATAACTCAAGCAAAGCTGGGAGACTCATGTCACGATCAAAAAAATCCATTGTTGCCGCGCTGCTGGCCTTCTTTCTGGTCGGACTGAAGACAATATCAGCCCAAACGTCGGATCCCGAATTCCAGGTCCCCGAATTTTTTATTAGCCTTGCTGCTTCCGTCGTCACGGTCACACAAGGCGAGGCAACAACGCTCACAATCAGCATCAGGTGCAACACTTCCTCTTTTGTAGCTGTAAAGGAGTGCAATGATCGGCCCAGCTTTGCTCTTGATCTCTCGGAAATTCCTGAAGGCATATCCGCCCAAACGGCGGGCGCGAGAATTGGTGACAATACAATTGCAATCCTCGCCGCTTCAAAAGCAAAAACAGGATCGTTCCCGATTAATGTAACCGTTGTGGCGGGTTCTACCACTCAGGTGCAGACCTTTGTCTTAAACGTAAGAGAGGCTCCGCCGGTAGCGTCTGCGGAAAGAGGAATTCGAGCACCTGTTACTGGTACCGCAGGCCCTCTGCCTGCGTGGGAACATCACGTGCTGGTGGCAAAGACTCCAGAACAGTTCGAGCGCATGGCCGATGATCTGGGACAAGACTCCTGGGAGTTGGTAAGCGTAGTCAGCAGACAGAACGCTCATGGCAAGGAATGGATCGGATTCTTCAGGCGACCCACGCGATAGGGGAATGGACAGAACGGCGCCCCGTTTGGCACCCAATCTGCAAAGTAATGATCAACGGCCAGCAAGTTTAGATGCCATGAGGTTAGCGGTTACACCACGCAATCCATGGATGATTCAGCCGTTGGCAAAGGCGATTCCGCGGAATCTTTGGACCACCACAAGACAGGAAACCCGTAAGAGATTGAAAATAAAACACTAATTTTCATGGCGGAGAGGGGGGATTCTACCTACCCCAAATTTGTCAAGTTATTGATTTCCGGCAACATAAGCTAAAATACGCATGAATACAGGCAATTCTTTGCTTTCCGCCCTGTCTGCCATTTCCGCCCTGTCCGCCTAGTAGAACCAATTTCCGCATTTTATGGACAGGATGGACAGGAAGCAAAGTGGTTCGGGATGGAAGAATCAGGGGCTACGCATGCCCATCCGACTCCGGCTGAAAGTCGGCCCGATTTCGCCTCCTGAAACGGTGGTGACGTTCTCCATTACTGATCGTCGAAACTTAAGTATCCGCTGGAATGCAAACAACCATGGTCCAACCGGAGTTCTGTGATGGACGAGTGCTGCATTGGCGCGCTGCCAAAGCGGCGTTGCTGGGCGAAATCGAGTATGCTCCTGGGGCGGCGCGCGGCCTGCATGCGCATGAACGCGCCTGTCTGCACCTGAACCTGGAAGGCGGATACACGGAGCGCATCGGCAGCCGTACAGAAGAGTGCACGGCACTGGCCATAGCGTTCCAGCCGGCAGGACATGAGCATTCCTATCGCTGCTGCAATGTAGCCATGCGGGCTTTTACCGTTGAATTTGAGCAGCCATGGCTTGATCATCTTGAGGACGCAGGCATCTCGCCTCGGCGCGAACTGTTTTCAGACAGCCGCCTGTTGCATCTCGCACTGCGTTTACGTGTTGAATACGGCATTGCCGACAGCGCATCGCAGCTCGTAATTGAGAGCCTGCTGCTTGAGATTCTGGCTACGGCCAGCCAACGGTGGTCTGGCGGCGCTGAGCGTCATGAGCCGGCATGGCTTGCGCGCGTGGAGCGCATGGTACGGGCACGTTTTACCGAAATGCTGCGTCTGGAAGATCTGGCGGCGGAAGCTCGTGTGCATCCGGTGCATGTTGCCCGTTCGTTCCGCGCCCATCGCGGACTGACCATTGGAGCCCTGCTCCGCCAGCTTCGCATCACACGCGCATGCTTTCTGCTGGGCAAAAGCGATCTGTCACTCGCTCAGCTTGCCCTGGACCTGGGTTTTTCCGATCAAAGCCAGTTCACCAAAACATTCCGTCGCATGACGGGTATGACTCCGGCTCGTTACCGGCAGGTACTCACTCAATCGCTGTAGTTAGAATTGACAGCACGTTAAGAAAACACAATACAGACTCGTGAAAATCGGCCATACTGCGATGCCGGAGGCAGTCATGCGTTCTCTGATTCAATTGTTCGCCATTGCAATGCTCGCGTTTTCGCCAGGTCTGCCGGCACAGGAGGCGTGCTCTGCCGGTCAGCAGGCAGTTCCTTATTTTGGCTGGTATGTCACCGCGTGTACCGACTGTTCAATGCGCGGATATTACACGGAATACCTCAGGCCGCCGCGAATCAGCAGCATTCGCGCGGACGGTCCGGCCGCCGGACGGCTCCAGGAGAATGATCTGCTTTTGGCGGTAGACGGATTGTCCATCATCACACCGGAAGCATGGCACCGCCTGCGGGACGCAAAATCCGGCGACGCACTCCGCTTCACCGTCAGCAACGAAGGCACAACGCGTGATGAAACCATTCGCGTGGCCAGCCGCTGTTTGCCTTTGCCTGCTCCTGCGCACCCGCGCATCATCATGATGCGCCGCAGGAGGGGAAGCATTTAATGACTCTGATGCTGGGCAAACTCTCATCCGCTGCGCTGTTTCTCTTCGCACTTATGCCGGCGATGTCGCAGACGAACTCCCTGCCTGCTTCTTCTCAGACCATCCAGCAGCAAGTTGACAAAATCTTTGCTTCGCTGGACAAGCGCGATTCACCTGGGTGCGCATTGGCCGTTCTGAAACATGGGACCGCGCTCTACAAGCGTGGCTATGGCATGGCCGACCTCGAACACGGAATCCCGATCTCTCCCAACACGGTGTTTCAAATTGGTTCAGCGTCCAAGCAGTTCACGGCGATGGCAGTAATTTTGCTGGCAGAAGAAGGTAAACTTTCGCTCGAGGATTCAGTGCGGAAGTACATCCCTGAGCTGCCGGATTACGGCCCTCCGATCACGCTGCGGCATCTGATGTATCACACCAGCGGACTGAGAAACCTTTTTGTGCTCCGCCAGCTTGCAGGTTGGCGCTGGGGGGATGTAGTTGACAGGAACAATGACCTGGACCTGATTTCGCGGCAGCGCGCGCCCAACTTCAAACCTGGCGACGAACATGCCTACACGAACACCGGATATTTTCTGCTGGGAGAAGTTGTGCAGCGCGTTTCGCATCAACCCTTTCCTGAATTCATGAAAGGTCGTATTTTCGACCCGCTTGGAATGAAAGACACTGTAGCGGCAGAAGGTCCCGAGCCGCTCATTCACAACCGGGCCATGGCTTACAGTTCCGTGCCGGGCGGATTCAAAAACAATCTGACGCTCTCTGAAACGCTCGGCGATTCCAACATCTACACCACTATCGAGGACATGGCGCGCTGGGACGAAAATTTTTATCAGGCAAAAGTCGGCGGGCCTCACGGAATTGCCGAGATGATCACTCCGGGCCTGCTGAACAATGGAGAAAACGGACGATATGGCGGAGGGCTCAATGTGACCACGCACAAAGGGCTCCCGATGATCTGGCATTCCGGCAATTCAAGTTATCGGGCTGAGTATCTGCGCTTTCCTGACCAGCACTTTTCCGTAATCTGTCTTTGCAATAGCTGGCTGGAGGACCCGTCAGACCTGGCCAGAAGAGTTGCTGATCTGTATCTGGCAGATGTCGAGCGCCCTGAGCCGGCGCCAGTTTCGGCAGAACTGGCTAAAGCGATTCCAAAAATTGAGGAATCGGCCAGAGCGAGTGCTGTTCCTCTCGCCGCGGAGAAGCTGCAGGCTTTCGCGGGCAGCTATCTGATACGCGATACGCTCAGCGTGCGGCGAATATTTCTCGACGGCAGCAAACTCATGGCAGAGCGCGGACGCGGGATAAGCAGCGAGCTGGTGCCCACCGGTGAACACAGTTTTCTCATGCTGGGTGTACCGGAAAGAGTGGAAGTTACATTTTCAGCCGGGTCTGCCGGCACGCAGCAAATCGCGATTGCCGCACCGGGGCGCAAACCAATTGTGGCGGACCGCGTTGATCCGGCTGTCGCCGCCGACATGAAGCCGTACGAAGGCAATTTCTGGAACAGCGATGTGGGTGAAATCGTGAAGATAACCGGACGCGAGGGCAAGCTGTGGCTCGAGACAAAGCGAAATGCTGAATTTGAATTGCAGCCGGTGGCTGCCGACATTTTTAAAAATCAGTGGTTTGGCAAAATAACATTCAACCGCGATAAACAGGGTTCTGTGACTTCTTTCACTATGAGCAATGGAGAAGTCAGGAGTCTCGATCTGGAAAAAGTCATTGTCCGATACGATCCAGCAAAATAAGCAGG
>DASXIL010000734.1:0-5325 GCA_036497985.1 Candidatus Angelobacter sp.
GATCTGGCGTTGGTCCTGAACCTGGTGATCCTGCTGGGCTTTATGGGCTTCTTCGGCGCCGTGCTCACGCTGCCGGGAATTGCGGGCGTGATTCTCACTGTAGGTATGGGCGTGGATTCCAATGTGCTGATCTTTGAGCGCATTCGGGAAGAATTGCGCAACGGTAAGGCCGCTGCCGCAGCGGTTGATCAAGGCTTTGACCGCGCCTGGACCACGATTCTGGATACCCACGTCACAACCATCGTTTCCGCGCTGATTCTGTTTTTCGTGGGCACCGGGCCGGTGAGCGGATTCGGTCTTACGCTGATTTTCGGCCTTCTGGCCAACCTGTTTACCGCGGTTTTTGTTTCCCGCGTCATCTTCGATGCTGTCCTCAGCCGCAAGGGGCGGGGCGAAGCTTTAAGCATCTAGTTCAAAAGGTCAAAATACAGTGGAATTTTTTCGTAATACAAATATCGATTTCCTCGGCAAAAAGTGGTATTTCCTCAGCTTCTCGCTGATCTTCAGCGTAGCTGGCATTCTTTCCATGCTGTTCTGGCACGGCATTCCGCTGGGTGTGGATTTCCGTGGCGGCACGCTGGTGTACGTGAAGTTTGTTGATGTCCCAAATACGCAAGCGATCCGTTCTTCCCTGGACAAGGCCGGGCTGCATAACGCAACGATCCAGCGCTATGGCAATGCCGCCGATAACGAAGTAGTGATCAAGCTGGATCTGAAAGAAACCAGCGAAGCCGATCTTTCCAAGGGCAAGAACCAGATTATCAACGCTCTGGAAACGAACCCCGTCCCGGGCAAGCAGAACATCAATAACAGTGACCGGATTGGCTTTACTGCCGTCCGGGACGCTTTATTGGCCGCCGATCCTTTGCATGCAGAACCCACGGAATACGATCGGCAGGCCCGCCGGGTACTGGATTTTCGCGATAAGGAACATGGCGGCGTGATCAAGTCCATGGATGACCTGAAGGGCGTGGTTCCCGATCCCGTTCTGAACGCGCTGAAACAGGGCTTTTACACCAGCGACTTCGGCGTTCGCAGCGCGGACATTGTTGGCCCGCAAGTGGGTGGACAGCTAAAAAAGCAGGCTACTTTGGCGGTTGGATTCTCCTTGATCGCCATGCTGGTGTATTTGTGGTTTCGATTTGAGATGATCTATGGCGTGGCCGCAGTGGTGGCCGTTTTTCACGATACTTTAATCACCGTGGGCGCGTTCTCCTTGACGAATCAGGAGATAACCCTTACTGTTATCGCCGCGATTCTAACCCTGGTTGGTTACTCCATGAACGATACCATCGTGGTGTTTGATCGCATTCGAGAGAACGTAAAGCTTATGCGCCGGGAGAGCCTGGCGGAGATCGTCAATAAGAGCATTAACCAGACGCTGAGCCGGACGATCCTGACTTCAGGGCTTACATTCCTGACGGTGCTCTCACTGTTTCTTTTTGGCGGCGAAGTACTTCACGGGTTTTCCTTTGCTTTGGTAGTCGGCATCATAATAGGTACATATTCGTCCATAGCCGTAGCAGCTCCCATGCTCGTGGCTTATACGGAATGGCGTTCAAAAAGCTCAGGAAGAAGAGCAATTCCGCTTCCAGCCCCCGGTGCAAAGGGCAAAGTTCGAGTGAAAGTATAGGGACCGGAGATTTTTTCCGGGGTTTGGGAGCAAAACAAGCAGTCCCGGTGTCCAATGTATTTAATCGCTTAGTCCCCCTAGGATTGGAGATATCGGCATGTTTGAAGACAGCCTGATGGAATCCGGAGGCAGAATCAAGACCAACCAGAAGTGGACAGGATTGGTTTCTACTCTGGTGCAACTTGGATTGGTGGGTTTTCTGGTACTGCTGCCCCTCATTTTTACTGAAGCTCTACCCAAAGGACAGCTGACGACCTGGCTCGTCGCTCCGCCGCCGCCGCCGCCCCCCCCGCCGCCGGCCGCCCCGCAGATCCAGCATATACAGAAAGTCAGCGAAATCGTTGACGGCGCGCTCCGCACCCCCAGCAAGATTCCCAAAAAAGTTCAGATGATTGAGCACGAGGAAGCTCCGTCACAGAACGCAGGAGTAGTCGGTGGAGTCGTTGGCGGTGTTCCGGGCGGATCGGCCGGAGGAGTGATTGGCGGAATCATCGGATCAGCCGCCCCGCCTCCTAAAGTCGCCACGCCGCAGAAGTTACGCGTTTCATCGGGCGTTGCCGATGGTCTTAAGGTCCATGATGTACAACCGACCTATCCCCAGATGGCCCGAATCGCTCACATTCAAGGTGACGTCCTGTTGCAGGCGACGATAAGTAAGAGTGGAGTCATCGAAAACCTTCGTGCCGTCCAGGGGCATCCAATTCTCATCCAGGCTGCGATGGATGCCGTGAAACAGTGGAAGTACAAACCTTACATCTTGAACGGCGAACCGGTGGAAGTGGAAACGACGATTAAGGTCCAGTTCCACATGTAAAGCAGTTTTGTTCAACGAATACTGATGGCGGGCCGATGCCCGCTGTCCCGGCCCCGAGAATGAAGAAGGTTCATCGCGTCCTGTAGTCGCGCGCTGCTCCACGTTCTATCCCGCCCCGCGAAGGGGGCAACACTCTCGGCAAACTATTGATTAAAAGTTCTGAGGAGGAAAACTTAAACCCATGCTTGTCGCAAATATTGCAACTCTTACGATCGCCAAAGCGCATATGTTAGCTTTCTGGCTGCTTCAGCAGGCAGCAGGCGATGACACCAGTACTATCGGTTGGGACCCCATCCACTTGTGGAAACAGATGAGCTGGGTCGCCCAGGTCGTCGTAGTCGTTCTCTTTATTATGTCGGCCTGGTCCATTGGCGTCATGATTGACCGCTGGATCGCATTCAGCGCCGCTCGCAAACAATCCCGCCAGTTCGCTCCCGTGGTTGCCGGCGCCCTGCGTGAAGGCAAACTCGATGAAGCCATTCGCGTGGCGGAGCGCAACAAGAAGAGCCATCTGGCCAAAGTGGTGACCGCAGGCTTGCAGGAATTTAAGGCCCATGGTGAATCCACGGAAATTCCCGGTGAGCAGATAGAAGCCAGCAAGCGCGCCCTGGAACGGGCGGAAGCCATTGTCCATGCTGAGTTGAAGCGCGGCCTCGGCGGTCTGGCTACCATCGGATCAACAGCCCCGTTCGTCGGACTGTTCGGAACCGTTATCGGAATTCTGAACGCCTTTAAGAAGATCTCTGAGCAGAAGGCAACAGGTCTGGGCGCGGTCGCCGGCGGTATTTCTGAAGCGCTGGTCACCACGGCTCTGGGACTGTTCGTCGCCATTCCTGCCGTAATGATGTTCAACTATTTCACCGGCAAAGTGGAAGCGTTTGACGTGGAAATGGACAACTCATCCAGCGAACTGGTGGATTACTTCCTGAAGCGAAGCAGCGCTACCACGGTGCGGCGGTAAGCCGGGAGTTGAGCAATGGCCATAAGCGTTCGTAATGAAGGCGCAAAAGTAAACTCCAACATCAACGTCACACCCATGGTGGACGTGATGCTGGTGCTGCTGATCATTTTCATGGTGATCACGCCGATGTTGCAGAAAGGCCAGTCGGTCGATCTGGCCAAGGCCACCAACCCGATGCCTCTGCCGGATGCGGACAAGGAAGATGCCGTGATCGTCGCTGTGATGAGAGACGGTCAGGTTTTTCTTGATACGCAGAAGGTAACGCCGGAAGAGTTGACGCAGAAAGTAAAGGACCGCGTTTCCAGCCGCACGAACAAGCAGGTGTTTGTGAAAGCTGACGCGCGGGCCAAATACAAAGGAGTTGTCGAAGTCGTTGACGATGTCCGCTCCGCAGGCGTTGACCAGGTGGGACTGCTGACTGAACAGAGACGCGATCCGAACAAGCCACCGCAGTAGGAACCAGACAGAAGAGGATTAATTCTATGGCAATGACAACTGGCGGAGGAGGCGGACAGACCGCTGATATCAACGTCACGCCCTTGATCGACGTTTTGCTGGTGCTGCTGATCATTTTCATGGTCATCACGCCGCTGACGCCGAAAGGACTTGAGGCGCTGGTACCACAACCGCCGCCGCCGCACCAGCCGGAAACTCAGACGGACCGCACCGTGGTGGTGCAGGTGCTGCTGGATAACGGCAAGGTAAAGCTGAAGATCAACCAGGAAGACGTGGCGCAGGAAAACCTGCAACAGCGCCTTACTGACATCTTTAAGACGCGTGCGGAACGGGTAATGTTCGTGAAAGGCGATCCTGACGTTGAATTTCAGAATGTGGCCCAGGTGATCGATACGGCCAAGGGCACAAACGTCATCGACAGAATCGGCCTTATTACAGCAAAGATCGAAGCGGGACAGTAAAACGGTTTAACTCCTCAGAATGGGGATGAGTGGGAGGCCGCTTATCCCCGTGAGTTTTACTCACCTCAGGGCGAAAAATTTCTTCCACTCCGATAAGGGAGCAGCAAAGATGAATAGGACCGCACGACTCGTGACGGTAGTAGCCGTCGCAGCCGCGCTGCTAAGCACGGCGGGTTGCAACAAACTAAAGGCTCGCGATCAACTCAACAAGGGCGTTCAATCCTTTCGCGGCGCCAATTATGAGGAAGCGATTGGGCATTTCCAGAATGCCGTCAACCTCGATAGCGACCTTAAGGTCGCCAAAATGTATCTGGCCACCGCCTATGCGCAGCAGTACGTGCCTGGCGTAGAAACGCCGGAAAACCTGCGCAATGCGCAGCTCGCCATTGACCAGTACAAGCAGGTGCTGACCACTGACGCGCATAACGTCACCAGCCTGAAGGGTATCGCCTTCCTTTACATGCAGCAGAAGAAGTTTGACGAGGCCCGCGAGTATTACAAGAAGGCCATTGACGCCGATCCCAACGATCCCGAGACCTATTACTCGGTAGGCGTGATTGATTGGTCCGCAACGTATAAAGATGCCGCAGACCTGAAATCGAAAGACGGTCTGAAAGTTGACGACGAGTTGAAGGGCAAAGGCAGCCAGAAGCTCTGCGACCAGATGAAGGAAAAAGACGGCGCGGCAGTGGATGAAGGCATGAAGATGCTGCAAACGGCCATCGACAAGCGCCAGGATTATGACGACGCTATGGCCTATATGAACCTGCTCTACCGGCGCAAAGCCAATGACATGACTTGTGATGATGCGCAAACTCGCGCTGAGTATGTAAAGACAGCCAACGAGTGGAGCGACAAGGCCATGGCTGCGCGCAAGAAGAAAGCAGAAGAGGCCTCTAAGAAAACCAGCGGCGGAATCGTGCTGGACCAGCCGAAATCGAAATAACCGAACTCTCATTGAGCGCCCCTCCTGCGGGAGGGGCTTTTTATTGCACTGAAC
>DASXIL010000735.1:0-3779 GCA_036497985.1 Candidatus Angelobacter sp.
CCTTCAGCACCAGCACGCTTGAGTCGTCTCGTTCTCTGCGGAAATCGCGTAAGAGCACACCGGCAATCAGGGCCGGTTGCCGCGCCAGCAGTCCGGGATAACGTGCAAGGTCCCAGCGCGACTGCAATCCGTCTGAATGCATCACCAGGACGCCATCTTTGGGCCATTCAACCTTGAATTCCTGGACTCTCGCCATTACGTGTCCCAACGTGCCATTGTGTGAAACCAGGCTGCGGCTCAGCGTACTACTTAGGATGCTCCCTGAGATGTTGCCGACCCCGGCATAGGTCAAGCTTCCTGCCAGGGGCCTTACTTCCGCTATCGCTGCCGCCGCGCCGCGGGTTTTTTTCAGCGCGTCGTGCAGGCGGGATATCAGGCTTGCCGGCGATTCAGCGCTATGCTGCCGAAAGACCCGCACAGCTTCATCGGCGGCGGCCGCCGCCTGCATGCCATGGCCCAGGCCATCGACCATCATTATCATGCAGCGGTCGCCACTGATTTCCCATACCAGATTGTCACCACTAACCTGCTCTCCCGTAATCGGCGAAACCAGCCCGGCAAGCTCCACGGAAGATTTGTGGCGCGAACCATGCTCGTTTTCCGGCTGTTCTATTCGCGCGAATATCGCTGTGCCTTTGCCGTTGCTGAAAACGTCAAAGACTTCCGCCATGCGCTTGATCGCGCCCAGTCCGGTTCCCGGAGTGCCGCCGGTTGAGTATCCATCCTGCAAAGCGCTTGAGAGATCGGCAATACCTGGTCCGTGGTCCAGGGCCACGATGTCCATTCTTGTTTCACTCTTGGATTTGATCCCGGAAAGCAGCAACTGGCCTCCGCCGCCATAAACCACCGCATTGCGGACAGCTTCAGTGATCACAATCGCTGTCTCGCCTGCTTTGGTTTCATTCAAGCCCAGGGAGGCGGCCATGCGCGCACCGGCGCGCCGGGCTTCAGCCGTGGAACTGAAATCGGACAACGAGACCGTTTGAGAGAGAAACATTATTTCCAGCGGACCACGGTAACGCGTGTCCCTTTACCCGGTTCTGATTCAATTTGAAAGTCGTTGACCAGTCGTTTGCTTCCACCCAGCCCCAGGCCCATGCCCCCGCCGGTTGTAAAACCATCGCGCAAGGCGGCATCCACGTCGCTTATACCCGGCCCACGGTCTTCAAACACCAGTTTCAATCCGCTCTTGATGGAGTTCTCGACCTGCTCGATCTTCATATGGCCGCCCTTGCCATGCTCCAGGGCGTTGCGCGCGAGTTCGCTCGCGGCTGTCACCAGCTTGGTCTGGTCCACTAGCGTGAATTTCATTTCAATAGCCCATTGCCGCACCTTCTGTCTCGCCAACACCACGTCGGAGGAATTGGCGATCGGCACGGTCTCCTGCTTTGTGGATTTCATCCACCCATCTCCGAATGGAAATCTCCACGCAGTTCATACAGCAGTTCCATTCCTGTTTCCACGTTCAGCGCCGTGCGTACTCCGCTCAGTGACATGCCTAGCTCAACCAGCGTGATGGCCACCGCCGGTTGCATGCCCACCACCACGGTTTCGGCATCAAGCACCCGCGCCATGGCAGCGATATTGGCCAGCATCCTGCCGATAAATGAATCCACGATCTCCAGCGTTGAAATATCGATCAGGACGCCGCGGGAGCTACATTCGGAGATTTTTTCCGTCAGATCGTCTTGCAGCTGCACCGCCAGCCGGTCATGCATGTCCACCTGGATGGTGACCAGCAGGAATTGCCCCATGCGCAGGATAGGAATGCGTTCCATTTACCCCTCCCGCCTGAGAAGCGTCTTTTTGCCGGCGCTGTCGCCATTGACTCTTGTCACCGCCTGGCCTGTTCGCTGCAGCGCCAGCGCAAACGCGTCCGCGAGCTTTGCTTTGGTGATCACGCCGGCCAGGTCAATTCCCAGATGAACAATGGTCTGCGCAATTTGCGGCCGCACGCCGCTGATAATGCAATCCGCGCCCATCAGCCGCGCTGCGGTAATCGTTTTCAGCAGATGCTGCGCCACCAGCGTATCCACCGTGGGAACACCCGTGATGTCGATAATCGCGACCCGCGAGTTCGTCTGCACGACTGCGCTCAGCAATGATTCCATCACTACCTGCGTTCGCGCGCTATCCAGTGTGCCGATGATCGGCAACGCCAGGATTCCATCCCACAGCTTCACAACCGGGGTTGACAGCTCCATCAATTCTTCCTGCTGCCGCGCGATGAACTTTTCCCGCGACGCCTGAAAAGCGTCGGCCGTAATCAGGGCCAGCTTGTCCACCAGTTGCGTCGATTTCCATATCTCATCGAACAAGGCGGCCGGGTCTGACGCATTTTCCCGGCGCACGGCGTTAAAGATCGGCTGTTTTAGCGACAGGATAAAAGTCGCGGTTTCGCTGGTGGTAAAGCCTTGCTTGGCCCGCGATGCGGAGATGGCGCTCAGCGTGTCCCGCGCCTGTCCCCACGCCGGTCCATCAAGGTTGGTCACGTCTCCTGACCTCGCGCCGCTGGCAATCGCATCCATCAGCTCGCGGGATTGTGACTCCAATTCCTCATTGCTGATCAGGTCGGCGCGGCGCACGGCGGTGCTCATCTGCTTCAGCCACTCCGCGCGTATCTCGTCTTTATTCTTATTAATCATCTCGGGCAACTTGCTCATCGATACGTCCTCCCTATATTTTGAGGTGCTTTCACTTAATCCGTCACAGAAGTGTTGGAATACTTTCAGATGGGCAGGAAAAATTCCAAAGCGCGGCAAGATCGCCCCAAAATGCAGCGGCTAGGTTGGATGCAGATGGAAGCGATTTTACTGTCCGGTGCTTAGGTATGCGCTTGATCGGTATCCGGCACAAAGTTCTTCAGGGCTGCTTCCAGTTCTTTGGGACCCGCCCACTTGGGGACCACATGCTCGACCCCAAAAAACTGGCATAACTTCTTTTCCGTGTCCCCCATCACTGTCCACACAACCACGTGAATCTGATGGAGCTTCGCGTTGGACTTCCAATACCGCAATACCTCGAATCCGCTTTCCCGGGGAAAGGAAAGGTCCAGCAGGATCAGGTCCGGCGCCGGCTTGGTCCCCTCCATTACGTCCTGCAAAAACAGGATGGCGGCGGCAATGTTGTTCAGCGCGATAACATCCTCTGCGCCCAGCTTCTTCACTACTGCCGTGGACTGCCGGACATCGGCTGGTGTGTCTTCAACAATTAAAACTCGACGCATGCATTTCCCCAGGGAGGCTGCTTGTCCCACATGTCCCTCCATCCATCCAAGGACGGATTTATTACTGTCAATCCCGCGCACTCTTGTCGGAAGGCTTGATTCTAAGTAGGTTAACCTTGAATAAGCAAGTACCTCTACCTCTGTAAGTTGTTAAGAAACATTTAAGCATAGGCCCCGATTTTGGGCTAAAAAGTCAATTTGCTGAATTTTTCCCCCTCTTTTGGGGCCCCAAAGGCAGTTGTGCAAAGGAGTGCAAAAAAGAACACTTCCCGGCGAACCCCCTGCTACCACCCTGCATCTACACCAAAGTCAAAGAGTCCCCGCTTTGCCCCAGGATAACTATCCGGTAAACGTATTCCAGTAAACAAGGAGTAAGCTATGCTCGCAAAATGCGCCAACCCCTCCTGTTCTACTCCGCTGGTCTATTTGCGCGAAGGCAAGATCTTCATGGTTGATGCGCCACAACCGCAATTTGAGGTGGTGAGCGCTGCCGCAACCAAACCTAAAGCCGCGAATCGTGTGGAACACTTCTGGCTTTGTGGTCCATGCTCCG
>DASXIL010000736.1:0-2330 GCA_036497985.1 Candidatus Angelobacter sp.
TCCGAATCCTCTTTGTTGGTTTTCTCCGGATCCAGTGCATAGTAGCCGGCTCGGTACCGCAAATTCACGCCGGGACGGCTGCTTCTTACCTGAATGCTGCGGAACTGCCCGTCCCACTTCTTGTTCTCCGGATAGTACTCCAGCGTGTAATACGTTGAACCGTCGTCCACGCTGCTGCTCATGCTCGCGGCCAGGTCGTTGGTGATGATAAAAGCTCTTCCCCCTGTACGATCAGCCATCTCATTCATGGTAACGTGAGCGGCGATGCGTTCATCTTTTCCCACGGCGCCCGCATCCACTGCGTAAACCGCAACCTGGGCGTTCATCAGTGCGTCGGATACCTTTTTGATCAGCAAAGCATAGTCTTTATAAGCGCCTTCGCCGCTGCCTTCCAGGGCTGCCCGGCCAAGATTCATAGGGGAGCCACCCTGGGAGCCCAGACTCGTCCCTGTTGATCTGCCGCCGCCAGAGGTGGCGCATGCATCGCCGCTACACATGCCGCTTGCCCCATTCGCCATGATGTCCGGAAAAAGGTTGACGGGAAAACTCTCAGAGAGCCAGATCAGGTTCTTGCGCCCGGGATATCCAGCCAGAGTTTTGGCCAGGGCGTTAAGCTGGTTCAGCGTGGTCCCGATGTCGCGATCATTCGTGTGAAAATCGCCGTGGGTAGAAAAAGCCGACGCCCGGGATTGCACCGTCTCAGCACTATTGTTGCGTGCCGGTGGTTTAAACCTTTCCACGGCGCTCTTCAGCGCTGCCGCGTCTGTGGTGAAGTCATGCAGCAGGACCAAGCGTTCTTCCAGGGCGAAAAGCGCAATCGGCCGCGTGAATTGCGCTCGCGCCAGGTACTTTAAGAGCTGGTCTTTTACATAAGCCTGTTCGGCAAAATCTCCATTGAGCGTATCCAGCAGCATCACGTTCAGGCTGCTGGCCTGGAACGCCGGAGCGTTTGTGATCACATTTACCGGAAGATGGCTATTAAGGGCTACGTCGGTTTTGCCCGGCGGATGAAAAGTAAAATTGCTGACCTTCTGCGTTTTGCCATCCTCAAAAATGGTCAAATCGCCAGATTTCAAGTCGCCGATCACCTGCCCGCGACTGTCAGTCGCCACCACATCCACAACGACCAACCGGGTATTGCTGCGCAGCGTCTGGCCGGAATGCAGAACCTCTTGAGGCTGGCCAGAAGCAGTTTGCGACTCAGTTCGCACACCAAAAACAATCGCAATAGACAAACACATTGGAAGAGCAAGGCGGCTGACTCGTTTCATGGTGTCACTCCTTACAGTCGTGCTGAATAGTCGTGCTGACTGGGACCCAAAAACTTAAGGCACTACCACCTGAGCGCTGGCTGTGCCGATTTTGTTCGTGGCACGGTCCAGCACGCCCATGCGCAAAGCGTACGTTCCCGGTTTCAAATCCAGTTGGCGGTCGCAAGGCAAGAACCGTTGCTGCATCATCTGCTCATACTCTTTCGCATTCAGATTCGCATTCACCGTGCCGCTGGACATGGTGGGCTTGTCTTTGTCTTTGCCATAAGCCCAGACCGTGCAGCTCAAGCGCGCGAACTGATTGCCGCCGTCTTTCTGTTCAAAGGCCAGAGTTCTAGGATCAATGTGGAAGGTCACCACGACTTTCTTGCTCTTCTCTGAAGGAGGCTGCACCTGTGCCTGAAAAAGGATCTGCGTAGCTGCAGGCGCGTCAAACTCCAGTGACCGGCTGAAGTTTTCCGCAACCGCGTCTGAATCTTCTTTGTTGATCTTTGCCGGATCAACCGCATAGTAGCCTTCGCGATAACGCAAGCTCGTGTTTGCTCGATCGCTCTTCACCTGGATCCTGCGGAACTGGCCATCCCAATTTTTGTTTTCAGGGTAATAGGTCAGCGTGTAGTAGGTTGAGCCATCTTCAATTCCGGTACGGAGACCCAGCACAAGATCGTTGCTGTTCTTGAACGATTTGCCTCCAGTGCTCTCGGCCATATTGTCCATGGTGTGCTGGGAAGCAAGATGGTCGTCCTTTCCGACGGCACCGGCATCCACTGGATATACAGCTACCTGCGCCGCCATCAACGAATCGGAAACTTTCTTTACCAGCACTGCGTAGTCCTTGAAAGGGGCGTTCGTCTGCAGATTCTGGTTTGTACCGGGTGTTCCAGCGGTACGGGCGTCTTGCGGGCTCAAGTTCAACTGATTCGATGTTTCTGGGAAAAGCACGAGTGGGAAGCTTTCAGAGAGCCAGATCAGGTTTTTTCTTCCGGGATATCCGGCCAGCACTTTCGCCAGCGCGTTCAGTTGGTTCAGTGTTGTCTCAATACCGCGCTCACTGGTGTG
>DASXIL010000737.1:0-5329 GCA_036497985.1 Candidatus Angelobacter sp.
ACAAGTGTCAGGGCATGACTTAGCGCTTAGCCTTAGATGAGCGTAGTGAATCGAGGGGCTGCGAATTCGTGCCGTGAAGAACGATTAAAGTGAATCTTCCTTGCGCCGCAGGCCCGCGCGCAGCTGCTCCCAGCAAGCCCGCTTTTAGCTTGATGGGACGAAGTGCAGCGAAGCGCGCGCTTTAAAAAATTAACCACTCTCCTTACTTTCTTCGGTTCTTGCCGGTTTTGGGGCGGCCACGCCCCGCATCCCCTTCCCCGCTTGTGATATAAAAATCCGTTTCCCCCAAGGAGCCTCCATGCCTCGTACCACCCGTCTGCTCGCCATCGCGCTGTGTTGTGCCGCCGCCATCGCTGCTCTTGCGCAGGCGCAAAAACGTTCGATCACAGAGAAAGACATCTTCCAATTCAACTGGATAGGCGACCCGCAAATTTCGCCTGACGGTTCTCGTGTGGCCTTTGTAAAAGTCACGGTGGATGAAAAGAAGACCGGCTATGACACGGCAATCTGGAGCGTGAGCACACGCGGCGACGAGCAGCCACGCCGCATGACCGACGGCAAGCATGACTCTTCTCCGCGCTGGTCGCCGGACGGAAAATGGCTGGTATTTGTGCGCGCTCCTGAGCCTGCGGCCGGAGCTGCTGCGGGCGGCGGAGCCGGAGCGCCTGGACGTGGGCAATCTCCGCAGCTTTACATGCTGCCCGTGAGCGGAGGCGGCGAGTCATGGAAGATCACTGACCTGCCGCGCGGCGCGGGTGGGCCGGTGTGGTCGCCCGATAGCAAGATGATCGCCTTCACCAGCGACACGTCGGCGGAAGACCTGGCCAAGCAGCGCAAGAAAGACAGCGCGGCGGGGAAAGATAAAAAATCCGAGAAGCCTGAAGAAAAGCCGGACGACAAATCAGCTTCGCCGGAAAAGCCGGAAGCCGGTCCTGCCACGGCCAAGCCCGCCGATGCTTCCGACGTGGACCATGAAAGCGACGTTCGCGTGATCACGCGCTCGGTATATCGCATCAACGGCGGCGGCTATCTGGACTTCAAGCATCCGCAGCACATATGGGTGATCGCCGCGCCGCAAAGCTCTGAAGACGACGCGAAACCCAAGCAGCTCACAAGTGGCAAGTACCAGGAAGACGGCATCATGTGGTCGCCGGATTCGAGCAAA
This sequence comes from Candidatus Angelobacter sp., assembly GCA_036497985.1. Classification (GTDB taxonomy): domain Bacteria; phylum Acidobacteriota; class Terriglobia; order Terriglobales; family Acidobacteriaceae; genus Angelobacter. Next base: position 1,166 of record DASXIL010000737.1, read on the forward strand.
ATTTATTTCACCACCACGCAGGTGGACGATCCTTCTTATGAGCAGCCTCATGCCGATCTCTATTCCGTGGCTGCCGCGGGCGGTGCGCCGGCGAAGATCGCCTCCATCAATATGGCGCCGCGCGAGATGTCGCTTAGTCCGGACGGGAAGCGCCTGGCTTTCTGCTCTTCTATCAATGAGCCGGTGCAGTCTTACACCGAGCCCGATCTATGGGTGATGGACCTGGCCGGCGACGCGAAGCCGCGCAATCTCACCGCAAATTACGACTATGACGTTTGCAGCGGAGTGGGCGGAGACCAGGGCACACCGCGCGCGGGAGGCCCGGACCACGTTGTCTGGTCAACCGACGGCAACAGCCTGATTGTGAGCACCGCGCGTGAAGGCCGCGCGAATTTAATTCAGGTTGATATTGCTTCAGCCAAAATCTCAGAGGTTACAAAAGGCAACCAGGCAGTGGAGCGCTTCCGGGCAAATAAAGATGCTTCCGGGTTGGTCGCGCTCATCTCCACGCCGACAAACATCGGCGATCTGTTTTGGATTGACCGTGCGCAGACGAGCGCGCAGCCGCGCCAGCTCACGCACATCAATGAAAAGCTTTTCTCCCAGCTTAACCTGACCGCGCCGGAAGAGATCTGGTACACAAGTTTTGACGGCAAGAAAATCCACGCGTGGATACAGAAACCGCCGGACTTTGACGCGGCGAAAAAATATCCACTGGTCCTGAACATTCACGGCGGCCCGCACGCGGCTTACGGCTTCGTCTTTGACCATGAATTTCAGTGGATGGCCGCCAAGGGTTACGTGGTGCTCTACCCCAATCCGCGCGGCAGCACGTCTTACGGGCAACAGTTTGGCAACATTATTCAGTATCGCTATCCGGGCGACGACTTCCGCGACCTGATGATCGGCGTGGATGAAGTACTGAAGCGCGGCTATATCGACGCTAAAAAGCTCGGCGTCACCGGCGGCAGCGGCGGCGGATTGCTGACGGACTGGATCGTCGGCCACACTGACCGTTTTGCCGCGGCCGTGGCGCAACGCGATATCGCAAGCTGGGCCGCGTGGTGGTACGCCGCAGACTTCACGTTGTTCCAGCCGTCATGGTTCAAAGCGCCGCCATTTGACGATCCGCAGGACTATGTGAATCGCTCGCCGATCACTTACATAAAAAATGTTCACACGCCGCTGATGCTGGTGCTGGGTGAAGCTGACTTCCGCACGCCGCCCGCAGCCGGCGGAGAAGAAATGTTCCGCGCGCTCAAATTCCTGAAACGTCCGGTCATCATGGTGCGCTTCCCTGGCGAGTCGCACGAGCTTTCACGCTCAGGACAGCCCTGGCACCGCGTGGAACGGCTTGAGCATATTGTCGGCTGGTTCGATAAATATCTGCAGGGAATGCCAAAGCCCGAGTATGACGACGTGGCAACTGGCGAAGTCAGCATGAAGCCCGCTGACTTGCCGGGCAGGCACGATCCGAACAAGCCAGCGGAACCGGCGCCGCCGAAGCAGAAGAAGTAATTATTTTGACACTGCGGTCTTTGCTGTGGCGCAGCGGTATTTTGCTGCGTCGCAGCGGGACCGCTGACTCGCGGGAAAGAAACACAAGCAACTGCTGCCTTCAGGCCACTTTCAGGGCTGTTTTTCCGTCTAACCAGCAGGTTTAGATTGAGGGGCAATCTTGAAATTTTCTCTGCGCAAGACAAAGAACCAGACGTTCTTTGAGCGGCACGGTCTTACCATTGTGACCAGTTGCATTCTTCTGGCCTGGATTGTCCTCTATAGCGTGAGCGACGAGAAAAAGCACATCGGCTCGTTCTTTGGCAACGCAATTGCCGACTGGAGCGGAGTCGTGGTGATGATCCTGGCGACCAAACATTTGTACGAGCGCGGATCAAGCGAGAGCAAAAACGTGAAAGGTAAGTTGCCCGTTCGTATTCTTGAGACCTTGCGGGAACATTCATTAACGGTGTTTCTGCTCATTACCGGCATTGGATGGGTGCTGCTGTACGCGCACTCAGATTCGGAATCGAAATGGGGCCAGGTTGTGGGCAACATTGTTTCTGAGTGGACACAAATTCTTGGTCTGGTGTTGCTGACAAAAAAATTGATTGAAGCAGGATCGAAAGAAAGCGATCGTCACAGGTGATGCGCGAGGAACATCTTTATATTTTGGTGTCGAACCGTTTGGTGATGCTGGCATTACAAAGCGGTCTGCAGCTATTTTATTTTAGAATCGAATCGCGGAGCGTAGGTTTGTTTGGAACGAGAGTGCCGCGCGCAGTTTCTATTTGGGATAAATGCGCGAAGCGCCGAGAAGACGTTCATTGCGTCAGCGATGAATTGACTGCAAAATGTACCACCACCTCAGGCGCGGAGTAGATGACGGCCAGCCGAGTTATCTGTTAGACTATTTAAGTTGTCAGGCAAGTCGTCTGCCCAACAGTCGAAGCCTGAATCTGTAATTTCCCAACAAAGCTGGGGACGTAGTTCAGTTGGTTAGAACGCTGCCCTGTCACGGCAGAGGTCGCGAGTTCGAGTCTCGTCGTCCCCGCCAGCTTTTTCAACAACTTACAAGAAACAAGGGCGATCTCCCCACAACAATCCACAACAATTATGCGTGACCCGGCTTCCCGGTGCGCATAATCAGGTCGGCCAAGCGCTCCTGCGCTTGGCGCTTGGGCTCATCCAGGGTCTGGGTGTAGCTGTCCATCGTGGTCCTGAATGAGGCGTGGCGCATCAGCTCTTGGACCACCTTGGCGTCCACACCAAGCGACTTTATAAGAGTCGAAAACGTGTGGCGGAAGGTGTGCCAGCCGATGCGTTTGGTTATGCCGGCTGCTGCGGCTGCCGGCCGGATGAATCGCTGCATGATGGTCTGGGGCCAGTAGGGATCGCTTCCCTTTTTATGCGGAGATGCCAAGACCCAGTCCTCTGCCTTGGTGTAAACGATCTCCTGCCGCCACGCCATGAGCACTTGCGAAATGTGCTCATTCATGGGCACGTGTTTGCGGGAAGCCTCTGATTTACATGGACCGGACGCGCAGTCTACGACTGAGCGCACGATGTCGATCTTGCATCCCATAAAATCCAGATCTTCCCATTTGAGACCCATCAGTTCGCTGCGCCTGATACCCGTGAGTGCATCGGTTATTACCATCGCGCGCTCGCGCAGATCCAGAACAGCAAACAGCCGATGAAGCTCTGAAACATCAAGCACCGCCGGAACCTTTGCGCGTCGAGCCGACTGCCTCACCGATCGCATTGGATTCTTTTCTGTGATCTCGTACCTGATCCCATGACTGAACACGCCGCAAGACTTGCAAGTCTTGCTTCAACGATGCGCAGTTGCCACACCGTCAACATCTGGGTTCCCCGGCGTGGCCGCCAACATGTGCTCCACGGTTTTTGCGTCGATTTCAGCAGCACCGTGCCACTTGCCGTACAGCCGGTCCATACTGCGCTTAAATTCTTCTATGGCTGCCTTCATCCACTCGGTGTTATGCCTGTTAGTGCGCGACTGCTCCTCAGCAAGTTCGTAAGTAACGCTATTGATACGAGCCGATATCAGCATCCGAATGGGGTGTTGACAAATTGCCCGGAGAAACGCTGGCGACAGGCTTTGCTGCTGGCATCGCCAAACTTCCAGATACATCGCGTACGTCCGTGCCGCTAATTCATCTGAACGGAGTAACTGCATCCTCAAACGCTCCGACGGAACGGTCACTGCGTTGCCGTTACCCATGTTCTGATAATGAATCTGCTGAAAGTCGTCGTGGTTAAGTTTTCCAAACTCGAGGGCCAGTTCTGAGAGCATCGGACTTACTAGGGTCTGGTCAACTTGCTGCCAATCAAATGGGACGGGTTGGGAGGACATGGGATCTTTTGAAATCACCTACACTAGTACTCATTCCAGTGGGGACAAACAGGTCTGATCCAGAATCACTTCATTTTGGCACAGACTCGATCATCGCCCTCTTACGCTTCAAAATCAAGACTTTGCAGCGTTATGCGCACCCTTTCGGAACACGGTACTGGTAGTTAGTTGTCTCTTCCACGCTTGTCCCATCGCGCCCGAGCTGCTGTGCGAGCTGATTCTTTGCGCGCCGCTGCTGACATCTTGGGCTGTTCGCGCTTTGCCGCCTCTCTGCCCAACTAGCTTAGATC
>DASXIL010000738.1:0-2530 GCA_036497985.1 Candidatus Angelobacter sp.
GCTTGCCATACTGATCAGCGGCATCGTCATTATCCGAATGACGCACAAGGAAGAAGCGCTAACGCTTCAAGCGGCGGAGGCTGCTCCAGCTGCACCGATGGTAGGCGGTAAGCAGGAGCACATTCAATTGCTGCTGGCATACGATGAAGATCAGGCGCTGCGCTGGCGTCCGGCGGATGTTTTTTTGCCGGCAGACCGCAATTTGCGCGCCCGGGAAACGCTGCGTTCCGTGCTGGTGCAATATCTGCAAATGCCCTCTCCGCATCCGCTGGCGAAAGGCGCTGACATAAAAGATGTATATTTCATCAGCGACGATACGATGGTCATAGACACCACAGCACAATTTGCCGATGGACATCCTTCAGGAATCCTGCTGGAAGAGTTGACGCTGGCCTCGCTCATTGAAACACTCACAGCCAACGTTCCCGGCATTACCCGGGTCAAGTTTCTGGTAGACGGCAAAGAACGCGAAACCCTGGCCGGCCACGCAGATCTTATGTCCTTCTATCAGACGGCTGCCGTGCATGAGCTGGCCAAGGAGTTTGAATAAGCATGCCGCCAGTGATTGGGGTCTTTGACTCGGGCTTTGGAGGGCTGACTGTGCTCCGGGAGCTGCGCAAAGCGCTGCCGGCGGCAGACTATCTTTATTTCGGCGATACCGCACATCTTCCTTATGGCGCAAAATCCGTGCGGACGGTGGCAAAGTACGCAATTTCCGCCGCGCATTTTCTTGAAGAACATGGCATTGAAATGCTTGTGGTCGCCTGCAACACGGCCACCGCTCTGGCATTTGAAGACATTCGAAGCGCAATGAAAATTCCCGTGGTGGGCGTGATAGAGCCGGGCGCTGAACGGGCTGCGGCAATTTCAAAAACAAGAAAAGTGGTTGTGGCCGCTACGGAGGCCACCGTCGCAAGCCATGCTTATCAACGTGCTTTAGAGCAACGTGGGATGCAGGCCACGGAAAAGGCGTGTCCGCTTTTTGTACCGCTGGTGGAAGAAGGCTGGGTGGAGCATCGCGTGACGGAAGAAGTCGCTCATATATATATGGACAAAGTTTTTCAAGATGGCGCACGCGATGCTGACGTTATGGTACTGGGCTGCACGCATTACCCGCTGATTCGGCCCCTGTTGCGAAGGGTCGTACCGCAATCAGTGGAGATTGTGGATTCTGCAGAATCCACCGCTTCCAAAGTGGTAGAGCTGCTGGGCGCAGATCGGGGGCAAGGTGGATCAGGCGATTTACGCTGTTACGCGACTGATTCCGTAGAAAAATTCAGGCGGCTTGGAAGTAAATTTCTTGGCTGTCCAATTAAAAAGATCGAGCTGGTAGACATTGAAAAATAACAAAGATATGTTTTTTCGCTCAGATAACCGCGCGCCGGAGCAGATGCGTCCGGTAAACATTATTCCTGAATTTATCTCCACTGCGGAAGGTTCCGCGCTGATTGAAGTGGGAAACACGCGCGTGATCTGCACCGCTTCCATTGAAGAAAGCGTGCCGGGCTTCATGAAAGGCTCGGGCAAAGGATGGATCACCGCCGAGTACAGCATGCTGCCGCGCTCCACCCTTACGCGCACCGCACGCGAAGCCAGCCGCGGTCGCCAGAGCGGCCGCACGCATGAGATCCAGCGCTTGATTGGACGCGCGATGCGAGCTGTTGTCGATTTGAAGCAATTGGGCGAGCGCACGATTACGCTCGATTGCGATGTGATCCAGGCGGACGGCGGCACGCGGACGGCATCCATCACTGGGGCTTTCGTAGCGCTCGGCCTGGCGATGCAAAAACTTGTTGAGGCTGGAACTCTTTCAGCCGCGCCGATTCGCGACTTTGTGGCTGCAACCAGCGTTGGAATTGTGGAAGGCACAATCCTGCTGGACCTATGCTATGAAGAGGACTCCCAGGCGGAAGTCGATCTCAACTTTGTTATGACAGGAGCGCGCAAAATTGTGGAAGTGCAGGCCACAGCTGAACAACACCCATTCGATGAAGCCCAGCTCAAGAAAATGATGGATTACGCCGCTGGAGGCATTGAGACGTTGATCGCCAAGCAAAGGACGATTCTGGCCGAGTTACCTTTACGGCAATAGAATTTATTCCTTGGCAAAATCTTCATCGTCGAAGATATAAGGCGCCGAACGAATCAGCTTGAACCGTACTTTCAGTTCGCACTGGTCGCATGCGGGAAACAGGTCATCGCGATACATTACCGCTTCATGCGCCTGGCGATGGCCTTTGTCATGGATGACTTCATAGATTCCACTCTCCAGCACCGGCTGTCCGGGCAGGAACATTTTGCTGTGTTGGCTGGGTTTGCGGCGATGGCTCCGCTCTTTGTCTCGGCCGGACATCAAGGCCCAGTTGAGTTTCCTGCGTATAGGGGGCTTGGATAATTGGGTGGCGTTCATTTTTAGTGTAATAGTAACAGGCACTTGCCGTTTTGGCTTGCAAAATGAAATTTTTCTCAAACTTAGCGGTTAAATAGCAGGGTGGCCAGCAACAATGAACCATAAGCTAGCGAGACATAC
>DASXIL010000739.1:0-5665 GCA_036497985.1 Candidatus Angelobacter sp.
AGGCCGATGCCAGCAGCACGTCATTTTCATTGATGGCGCCCACACCGGTATGAAGAATTTTGATCTTCACCTTTTCATTGGAAAGCCTGGTCAAGGTATCGGCCAGAACTTCCGACGATCCCTGCACATCGGCCTTCAGGATAATGGGCAGCTCTTTCATGCCGGCAGTTTTGATCTGCTCGGCCAGGCCTTCCAGGGAAAGCTTGGAACTCTTGGCCAGCGTGGCTTCGCGCGCGCGCTGTTCGCGATACTCGGCGATCTGGCGCGCTTTTTCACGGTCGGCGACCATCAGCACGTCACCTGACTGCGGCAAGCCTTCCAGACCAAGCACCTCAACCGGCGTTGACGGCGGCGCTTCTTCCACGGCCTTGCTGCGATCGTCAAACATGGCGCGCACTTTGCCAAACGTGTTGCCGATGATGAAGTTATCTCCGACGCGCAATGTGCCGTTCTGTACCAGCACCGTTGCCACAACGCCGCGGCCACGATCGACCTTGGCTTCAACCACGGTGCCCGTTGCCGGACGCTCAGGATTGGCCTTGAGGTCTTGTATATCTGCAACAAGGCAGATCATTTCCATCAATAGGTTCAGATTGGTGCGCTTCTTGGCGGAAACATCCACAAATACCGTAGTGCCGCCCCAGTCTTCCGGCATCAGTCCGCGATCAGCAAGCTGCTTCTTCACGCGGTCCGGCAATGCATCGGGTTTATCGATCTTGTTGACTGCCACGATGATCGGGACTTTCGCGGCTTTGGCGTGGTCCATTGCTTCAAGCGTCTGCGGCATCACGCCGTCATCGGCTGCAACGACAAGCACTACGATATCCGTGACCTTTGCGCCGCGGGCGCGCATGCGTGTAAACGCTTCGTGACCGGGCGTATCCAGGAAGACGATCTGCCGGCCGAATGCCGGCGAATCTTCCTTGGTGATCTTCACTTTGTAAGCGCCAATATGCTGCGTGATTCCACCAGCTTCGCCGCCCGCGACATCGGTTTCACGGATCGCATCCAGCAGCGAGGTTTTGCCGTGATCGACGTGGCCCATGATCGTAACCACCGGCGGACGCGTTACCGCGGCCAGCGCGGCTTTTTCTTCCGTCACGCCGGTCAGCGCTGCCATTTCCTGCGCTGCCTGATCTTCAAAGCTGATGGACTCAGACTCTGCGCCGAAATGACGCGCCAAGTCTTTTGCCAGTTCGAAGTCGAGGCTCTGGTTCACCGTGGCCATTACGCCTTTCATCAGCAGGCGTGCGATCAGGTCTTTAGCGCGTACGCCCAGCTTTTCTGCCAGGTCTTTTACGCTGATGCCTTCACCAATGACAATGGATCGCGTGATAGGAAGCGGCTCGTTCGACAACGCCAGACGCGGCGGTGGAACAAAGCCCTTCATCGTGCCTTCTTTTTCCCTCGGAATATAAGGCTGGCCTGGACGGCGTGTTGGCCCGCCCGGACGTGCCGGTCTTCCCGCAGGCGGCGGTGGCCCACCTGGGCCTACGCCTCCCATTCCGGGGCGTGGCGGATAGCCACCCGGACGCGGTGAGCTTGTTGGATGAGGACCACGACGCTGTTCGCCGGGCCTGCCTTGATACGGAGGACGCGATCCCGGAGGTCCGCCCGGGCCGCTTGGACCGCCTGGTCTGGGCCGCTGAAAAATTGGCTGACCGCGAACCACGCCCTGCGGACGTTGTCCTGGCGCGCCCTGGCCTTGCATGGAACGTGTTCCCGGGGCTCCGTGCATGGGTCGGCCTTGAGGAGCGCTGGGCGCTGCTGCGCGCGGAGGAGGCGCTGTGTACACCGGGCGTGGCCCTGTCTGCGGCGTAATCATTCTTCTCTGCTGCACAATCGGCTGGCCCGGTACAGGCTTGGTTGAAGGCGGCGCAGCTGGAGTTCCCTGCGGGCTTGCTGCTACCGGAGGCGTTGCTGGCGGCTTTTGCGCAGCTGCCGGTGGTGGCGTAACAACTACTGCCGGAGGATGTGTGGGCGGGGTGACCACTACTGCGGCCGGAGCGGCTGGCTTTTCAACTGGAGGAGGCGCAACGACTGCCGGCGTCGCCGGCTTTACCACAGGAGGAGTAACCACAGCACTTCTTTCCGCTGCCGGAGCAGCAGGTTTGGATACCACAGCGGCGGGCTTTTCTGCCGCAAGCGGAGGCGCTGCTGGCGTCGCTTTCACCGGTGCCGGAGGAGCAACCGGTGGAGCGGGAGCCACAGGCGCTTTGGCCGGAGGCGCGGGCGGATGCTGTTGCTGCTGCTCTCTCTCTCTGAGCAGCCTTGCTACGTCGCCAGGCTTGGAAATTTTAGAGAGGTCGATTTTCGGTTTGACCTCTGTCGCGGACGCTCTTTCCCGCGCAGACGAACCGGATCTGGCCGAAAAATGCTTTCGGACACGTACCGCTTCATCCTCCTCAATTGAGCTTGAGTGAGTCTTCTTCTCGGTAACGCCCACTTCCGGCAATATATCCAGAATTGCCTTGGCCTTTACCTCAAGCTCTCTGGCCAGATCATTGATTCGAATTTTCATCCGCTCTCTATTTCCTCCGAGTACCTGTTACACGATCATAATGACCTCACGGTTTTTGCCTTGAATCTCACTACGATGGTTCTTCTTCCGCTTTTTCATCCGGCTTTGCAAGTTCCGGTTCTACCAATCCTGCATCCACAGCCTCATCTTCGCCATGCGTGTGAACTTCCGCCACATCTGCATCGGGTGCATTCTCCACGCCGGCAATTGCAGCGGCTTCACTGCCCTGGCCTGTCTCTACTGCTTCCGCATACTCCGTTGCAGCGTCCTCGGCAGCGGCTATTTCAGCCACCGGCTCTGCAGCGGCTCCGCCTTCCACGGCGGCTGTTTCGCCGGCTTCCGGCACGGCAGTCGCGGGGCCTGTTTCAAGGGTAGAGAAGTAATTATTCACCGCAATGCTGATTTTTTCCACTGTTTTAGGGCCTACGCCGGGCACTTCTTCCAGCTGTTCCGGCGTCATGTCGGCCAGGGCTTCCACCGTGGAAATGCCTGCCTCATTCAGCTTGCCGATCAATGCCTCGCCCAAGTCAGTAACGTTTGTCAGCGGCGTGGACTGCTGGGTGGTCAGCGATTCCATCTGCTGTTCCACTTCCTGGCGCTTCTCTTCTTCGCTCTTAATGTCGATCTTCCAGCCCAGTAGCTTGGCCGCCAGCCGCACATTCTGCCCTTTCTTGCCGATGGCAAGCGAGAGCTGGCTGTCATCCACCACAACTTCAAGATGCTTGTCTGACTGGTCTACCACGGTCACGCGGCTTACCTTGGCTGGCTGCAGCGCTTTTTCCGCAAACGTAACCGGATCTTCGTGGTATTCGATAATGTCAATCTTTTCGCCGCGCAGTTCGCGGATAATCGATTGCACCCGCATGCCATTCATGCCGACGCAAGCTCCAACGGCGTCTACGTCCTTATCGCGTGACATCACGGCAATCTTGGTGCGCTCGCCGGCTTCGCGGGCAATGGCCCTGATCTGTACGGTGCCATCGTAAATTTCCGGCACTTCCGTCTGGAACAGGTTCTGCACCAGCTCCGGCGCGGCGCGTGAAACAACCACAGCCGGACCTTTAGAGTTTTTGTCGACGCGGACCAGTACGGCCCGCACGCGCTCGCCTACGGAAAACGATTCCAGCCGCGACTGCTCTTTCTTTGACATGCGAGCTTCAGCCCGGCCGATATCAAAGATCACATCCGGCCCTTCAATACGTTTTACTGTCGCGTTCAGGACTTCGCCCACGCGCCCAATGTATTCGTTGTAAACCGTGTCACGCTCGGCTTCGCGGACTTTCTGGAAAATGATCTGCTTGGCAATCTGCGCGGAGATGCGGCCCAGGCCTTCCGTCGATTTCAGAAAGCGTACTTCGCCGCCAACTTCGGCGTTCGGATCAATGGCCTTGGCTTCATCCAGGGAAATTTCCAGCTGTGGATCTTCAATGTCGTCTTCTGAGGGCAGAATGCTTTTCACCGCATACACGCGGATCATGCCGCTTTCTTTGTCCAGTTCGCCTTTCAGATTTTCCTGGCTCTTATCCTTCTTGCGAGTGGCCGCAACTATGGCGTCTTCCACCGCGCTCACCACAATTTGCGGATCAATTCCCTTTTCCCGGCTCAGGGCGTCAATCACGTTATAAATTTCACTTGCCATAAACTATTTTTCTTCCCTATGAGTTCCGTTTAAACCTTCTGGCCTTGCCCGATCCGCCCCACCCCCGGTACCCTTAACTAGGATTCTAAAGGGCTTAGAGCACTCATCCCAAGCTATCCCAGGCTGGCAGCCACCATCCGATGACCCGATTTCCCGATGACCCGATGCTTCTAAATCTCGGGTACCAGATTGGCCTTTTCCACGTTCGCCAGCTCTATCTCAATTTGTTGCGCTGGCTGAGCGTGTCCCGGCTTCGGCTTTTTCTTGCCCGGAATCGTTTCCAGAATCAGCTTGCCTTCTTCAAATCTTTGCAAACGCGCTTCAAAATGCCTGTTGCCGTTTACCGGCTCGCGCGTTGTCAGCTTCAATATGCTTCCGGCAAAACGCCGGTAATCCTCCGGCCTCTTCAACAGTCTGTCCAACCCCGGTGACGAAACTTCCAACGTATATGACGCGCCCTGAACTGCATCTTCAACGTCCAGGATCGTCGAAACATCCCGGCTGACCATGGCGCAATCTTCGTGCGTTACGCCTTCCGGCTTGTCGATGGTGATTCTTAAGGTGCGCGCTTTGCCGCCGCCTCGCAGTTCCACATCCACAACTTCAATGCCTTGTGCCGTGGCCACCCGGCCAGCAATTTCGCGAATTGTGTTGAGATCTGCCGCCATCCACTTCCGAACAGTTTGTTACCAGTGAAGACCGTTTCTCCCCAAAATAAAAGTGGGCAATCCGCCCACTGGTACGTTCGTCGAATTGGGGATGTCTAACCCACCCAGACCCGGTGTCCCCGACAGGCTCGTCTTTTGCCTGTTGGCGCGGAGACCACCCTTCGGCCTGAGCCGAAACCAGCTACCACTACCTAATAGTACGCCCAATACGCGCAAAAAACAACGCTTCTGCCCTCTTAAAACGCTGCTTCCGGCTGATTATTGAGTCCCGCCAACCCGTTTATTTACTGCCAGTTCGCGGCTAAACCTCGTGAGGCCGCCCTCTAGCAAAGCATGCCCTGCTAATCTTTCTTGCCCAGCAAGCCTATGCGGTCGGCGCCTGCGTGATGTGTAATATCTACGGACTCCGCTACATATTCAAAATCAACTTCCGGGTCTCCCCTCACAAAAGCTACCCGGTCAACCTGTAGCTTGAACGCCGCCGTGAGGCGCGATTCCAAAGCGTCCCACGGAACTTCCTCCTGATTGATCCTCAGTAGAGGCCGCTTGCTTTCCACCGCGTCTTTTAATTGGATGACAATCGGCTTCGGAGGATTCTTCTCGCCACTTTCAATGCTCGGCTGCGGGACTAAAGTCTTCTCGCCCCACTTGTGCTCGTGCAATATGACCATAAAAATGATCAGCAGGACCAATAGAACATCGATCAGCGGTGTAACGTTGATTTCACTCGATTGCGTGCTGCGCGCTCCAACCATCATTGACATGGCTTGGCTCCTTACGTGGGCACGAACTTGTCAGGCCTCTTAAGTTTTGCGCGCTGGAGTAATTGACACTTGG
>DASXIL010000740.1:0-3896 GCA_036497985.1 Candidatus Angelobacter sp.
ACTTCGCCTTCACTTGCTGCATGGTCAGAGTCATAGCCCATAAGGGTCGGTAGATCGAAAGCCACAGACAGGCCGCCGCCGCCGCTGGCCAGCAGGTACTTGTAGCGCTCGTTGGTCTCTTCCGGAGAGGCAAAGCCGGAAAACTGGCGCATGGTCCAAAGCCTGCCGCGATAGCCGCTGGAATGAATGCCGCGCGTATAGGGAACCTGGCCGGGATAGCCAAGATATTTCTCGTAACTCCAGTCTTCAGGCAGATCAGCCTGAGTGTAAAGCCGACGGATTGGCACACCACTGATCGTGGTGAATTGGGCATGGCCGCTTTCGTCCAGATTGATGCCAGTGGCTGCGCCGATAGGCTTTTCGGGCGATTTCTCCAGCGTCTTAGCCAGCGTGGTCTCAGCCCAGCGCTTTTCCGAGTCAGACGGGTGCCGGCCTTCGAAAACGTCCGCAATGGGGCTTTCCGCAATGCCGCTTGGGTCTTTCTTCTTGTTCAAGTGATCTGCCATAGAGGATTCCTGCTCCATCATAGAAGATGCGCAAAAGGCAGGGCAAGAAGCGAAAGATTACCTCGGTGCGAGCGGGAAATGGTGCGGGCGGAAAATCGAACCAACAGCCGATTACCCGTAGCAACACAAAACTGGCAGCCTTTGCGGGCCATCAGTCGAAGCCGGGAAATTGGGCAGTCTAATTTGCCTTCTTCAAGACAGCCATGTTCTTTTCGTCCAGGTTGATCTGGCCAAAGAGCTTCTTCAGCTGGTCCATCTGATCCATGGATACCTGCGTGGCCGTCTGCTTGTATTCACGCGTGTATTTCAGCACGCCCTCACCGCTCTCAGTCTTGCTGACGTATTCGGCAAACGGGAACGTGGCCTTGGACGGATCGGGCAACTCGTCGACCTTGAAGCCTTCCGGCAGCAAGATCTCCACAGTGTCGCGATCAAGAAACGGCCCGCGGAACTCATAGGCGTAGTGCCGGGGCTTGTTGGCGTCCCACGGCCCAGCCAGTTCTCCGAGCACGCGCGGGCGCACCAGCAGCATGGAGCCTGCACTCTTGGCGTAATGCGCCGCGCTGAAGTTGAACTTGATGATCAAATCCTGATCGATGTCATTGGCATTGACCAACTCATATTTATCGAGCTGGAAATTGCCGAGCGAATTCGCAACCAGCCGCTCCATGATCTTCTTGCGATCGTTTTCGGTTTCGTGCTGGAGAAATAACCTGCCTCGGAAAGCATAGAAGCCTGTGTATCTTTCTTCGACTTCGCCCTGCAATGTGCCATCGGGCAGCAGCTTCAGCTTGGCCTCACGGCGTATTCCATTGGCCTCTGGCGGACTCAGCGGCAACTGGATCAGCTCTCCATTGTGATCTCCAACTAGCAGACCGTAATTGGCCTGTTCGTACGGAGGAATCTGACCGAAGGGCACATACTCATTGGTGGGATCAAAAATCAGCAAACGTCCGAGTTTGGGATGCTGATAGATCGCCGCCATAGCCTTGGAATAACTTGCCTCCGGCAGCGAAATGGCAATGATCATGTGATCGAAGTAGGCCATCGGCGGACTTTTTTCGTCGATAACGCCGCGTTCCGTATTCACGAGAACGTAATACGACTTCACTCCGATCTGCGCCAGCATGGAGCTCAGGACGGTTGCCTTGTCTTTGCAGTCGCCGTAGCGGTGGCTGAAGATGTCGGTGGCGTTGTGCGGACGCATGCCACCCTTGCCGATGCTGATTTCAACATAGCGGACGTCATGCTGCGCAAAACCCGCCAGCGCCTTGATCCGCTCGAATAAGGCAAGGTTCGCCGGCGCCAGCTCCTGGACTTTCTGTTGCAGGCTTGGATTCGCGTCGCGGACGCCGCTGGCAAGCTGCGTGTACCAAGAGCCGAACTCCGCCCAATCTCGGTAACTCTTACCCGGGTCCTTGTCACTCAGGAAGGTAAACACAACCAACCCTGCGAGGGCTTCGGCCGGCGGCTGCTGCGGCTCCCTTTCGATGCGGGGCATGTCCGTAACCTGCCAGTTCAGGGCGCCGTTCTCTTCCTTGGCTTTTTCTTCCTTGTGGTTGCGCCAGTCTGCTTTGAAACGCCATCCAGGCGCCAGGTGCAGCTCGTAATGAGAGCGCTCTACCGGCTCCGATTCCTGGAACCCCCAGAAGTCCTGAAACTCGTAAGGATGCTCCAGCGTTTCGAATTCAAAACCAACCACTGTGCCTACTTCTGCCCCGGCAACCTTCACTGCCTTTTCCTTAATGTCGGAATAGACTTCATAAGTGGTGACATTACGCTCCAAGATGTCGGAGTTTTTGGTTTCGTACTCCTGGCCTTTGCTAGTGATACTCCACGCGCGCAGGTAGTTCACTTTGGTAAAGCTGTTATAGCCCAATTCCATGAGCGAGGCCCGGTTTCTGCCTTCCGGTCGCAGGATTCGCAGGGCCCGTCGCCCGCGACGCAGGATGTCACCGTTCTCTTTTACGGTAGTCACGTTGTCATCCAGCAAGACTACCCAGTTGACGTCATCGGCATAGGTTTTGGCCGGCTGTCTGGCCAGATTCCGCAGCCACTCTGGAACATCGGTGGCGGAAGCTGACGAAGCAAAGCCCAGCAGAGTAAGAGCGAGCAGGAAGAGACTTGAGCTAATTGCTTTTTTGAGCACTGGTGCTGCCTCCATGCAGTACGGCTTGCTGTTCGTCGCCGGACTGGACTTTACCAAAGAACGTTTTCAATTCTGAATATTTCTCCACTGGGAAAAAGATCCCGTTGAAGGCGAGCTGCCGTTGGCTGACAAATTGAATGCCGTCAAAATTGCTCACGTTCTGGTACCGAGCAAAAGGCAGCTGAGCATCTTCCTTCTGCGGAATGCTCTCCGGCGTGAATCCCGCTGGAACCTTGAAGGCGACAGTATCGTTATCGGTGAAGGGATACGGGAAATAAACTGGATACTTGCGCTGGCCATGGGCAAAGGCCTGGTTCTGCTTTGATTGGAAGAGAAAGGCCGGGATCAGGAGCCGCTTGCCGGCCAGAGTGGCGTAATTCGGCACTTCCACATTGAAGCGCGCCGCCAGCGGAGCGTCACCGTCTTCCCATCCCTGGGCCACGGCCATCTTCACCAGCGAGCCCGCGGGGAGCCACTGCTTGAGTTCGTCTTCCAGGTCTTTCGTGCGGCCGGCTTCATCGCGATCGATTGCGTCCAGGCGGTGCTCCAGAGCTTCCGCGCCCTTGAATTCGAGGACGACATTGCCTTTGAGAGCGCCATCTTCGCTCAGAGTCATATTCGCGTTTCGCCGGGTGACCGATTTGTCATAACTCATGGCAGGCGCCTTGATGAATTTGCCGCCCTTTCGATCGAGCTTCAGCGCATCAATCTCGGTATGGTTCCAGCGGACGAAGCCATAGGGGCAAAAACGCGTGCCCGGCTCCAGATACATGTCCTTGCCGTTGAGATTGACGGCAGCAATTACGCTGTCAATCTGACGCTGTGAGGTCCAATCGCTGACAAAGAACCGGCGTTTGCGGTCGGGCACCATCACCGGAGAAGCGTCAAAACCGGCGGAGCGGGCCATGGCGACAAAGAGAAGAGTGAGGTCTTCGAAAGTGCCGTAACCATGGGCCATGACATCTCCAACATTGTTGTTTCTCTGGATGTGCTCCGCCTTCCGTTCTTCAGTGGTACGGGGCCGCTCGAAAGTCAGATTGCGCAGCTGCTGCACGCGTTCATAGATTTTGCGCAGCTTCATGCCGGGCTCGGTCTCGCTACCGATGGCCTTCAGGGCAGCTTCTTTCACACCTCTATCCGCGGCCATATATCTTTCGTAGACTTCGTAATACCGCTTTCCTAAGTCAAGCCATTCCTTGTCGACGTCCGCTTTCCCCGCGGTGCCACTAAAGAAGATGACG
>DASXIL010000741.1:0-2215 GCA_036497985.1 Candidatus Angelobacter sp.
TCTCTGCCTTTTCTGCTTCAGGAAGAATCGCCCAGTCAACAACAGGACAATTGGCGATCGCTCGCTTTACGCGGCGGTCTAACGACGCAAGTATGGCCGCCGCTCCGCCAAAGCTTCCACCGATCACAAAGATCTCATCCGGCTTCAACGCAAATCGCTTGCCGAACGCCAGCTCGCGAAAGCCTCGCGGCAGAGCATCAATGACATCCAGGATGTCCAGATGCGGTGACCGCTCTAGAAACTCTCCGCCGCTCTCCCACGCGCCCCAATATCGGGGATAGAAAACCCAATAGCCTTTGTCGGCGAGAAACTCCATCAGCGGCTGCTTGCGTGGAATGGAGGGCATGCCATCGCACAGGATGATCACCCGCTGCTCTTTTCGCCCATGTGCCGGTGGCAGAAACTCCGCGACAATCCGCCGCTTGAATCTCGTTCTTAGGATCACTTACCTCTTCTCCGGTCTGCGCCTCATCCCTCGCCTGACTGCCGTGTGAGCATCAGCAGTTCATTGGCGCGGCGTGTCAACTCGCCGCGGTCGGCATTACGGTACTTTTGCGGCAGCAAGCTCTTGCTGGTGCACTCCAGCACGGCCACAATATTTTGCAGGTCGATCTCTGTGGGATAAGACGGCGGGATAAAGTCTTCCAGCGCGCCCTTGATGTCGGCATCGGTGACCGCAGTCCGCTTGGCCAGCGCGGCACGCATGCGGCTGCGCACCAGAACGGCCTCGATATCGGCGCCGGAAAGACTGCCTGAATTATCCAGGAAAAGCTTTTCCATCTCCGGGGCGAAGGATGCCATGCCGGCTTTCTTCTGCATGGCGCGGAGCAGGGCCTTACGCTCTTCCGGCGTGTCGGGATAAAACAGCGCGATATGCTCTTCCGCTCGGCCCTGGCGCTTGAGGTCCACAGGCAGGAGATCAGGCCGGCACGTTAGCAGGAACCAGATCACCTTGCCGCGATAGTCGGTGTTGCCCATGAACTGCGCGATCTGCGCGAAAACACGATTACTCACGCCGCTGTCTCCGGAACTGGAACGGTCGCCAAGCTGAGCATCCGCTTCATCGACGATCACGCAGATAGGGCTCATGGCCTTAAGCAGGTTGAGCACGCGCTCCAGATTGCCTTCAGTCACGCCTTGCCACATGCTGCGGAAATTTTTGAGCGTCACCGCAGGAATACCGACCTCGCCGGCAAAGCAGGTGGTGATAAACGTTTTTCCCGTGCCTACCGGGCCGCAGATCACATAGCCCATTGGCAGCACGTCAGTATTTCCGGACTGGATGGCGCTGGCCGCGTCTTTGAGCTTTTGCTTGGCCATGTCATTACCGGCGACATAAGAAAGATCAAACCGGCTCTGGATGAATTCGAGCAGGCCGCCGGATTCAGCTTCGATCAGCTCCTTTTTGCGGTCGTTGAGGAACTTGAGCGTTAACGGCTGCTTGTTTTGCACGGCGTGCGCCACCAGGCTCTGCAACTGCACGCGCTTCAGGCCGGCGGCGAGCTTGGCCAGCACTTCGTCACTGACTTCAGAGCCCTGCGGCAGAGGATGAGTACGAAGCTGCCAGCGCACGAAGTCCAGCCGCTCTTGCTCGTCCGGCAGCGGAATGGCGATGGAAGCCACTCCGGGGTTCTGCACGATGCCCTGGTTCAGCTCAATCTGGTTTTCCGAGATCAGGCAGATAGTAACGTCAGCGTTGAGAAAATCAGGGTTACGCGCCCATCGCTTGAGGATGACCAGCGAATTACGGTCTTCAGCCGACATGCTGGAGACATCACCGGCAGGCGCGATGGTTTCAGCAAAGTCGATTACGAGAGCGATTTTCTTTCCGTCTGCAATGCGCAGGCGCAGGTAGTTATCCAAAATATTCAGGACTGCGTCAGGGTTGCGCGGCAGGCCGCCATTGCAAAAATTTGTACCGTGGAAGCTGTCATAGCCTTCCAGCGCGCGACGAAAGTCAGATTGCGAGTCGGCGCTGCCGAAGTTCAAGCCGCCGCGATCATAGTGCAGAACAATGTCGCGCTGGCCGAACAGAGCGCCGGAAAGAAACTGGTCGAGCGACAGGAAATCGGTCACGTTAGGTTGGCGGAAGGGAATCAAGTCGCGCACATTGCCGTAAAGCACAAAGAGAGCGTAAGAGCGCGAATAGTATTTTTCCGATAGCTCGCGCGCCCACGGCGGAAGAGCGTCAAGATATTTGTCGGTGCTGGGTGAG
>DASXIL010000742.1:0-3818 GCA_036497985.1 Candidatus Angelobacter sp.
CAATGTGGATATGAGTGCTCGATTTTGGCTTCCGCCATGAGCACGGCGCGCGATTTCAGCAGTTCGATGATCGGCTGATTGGCCTGAAAAACGGTCCTGCCTTCATACTCGGGCAAACCGTTCTGAAGATGTCCAGCCTCATCTACGTTGGTGCGCTGATCGAGCTTGTACTTTGTGCCGGTGTAGAAGTCGTCCGCGCCGTGTGAAGGCGCTGTGTGCACCGCGCCTGTGCCTTGCTCCGTGGTCACGTAATTTGCCAGCACGCCCAGGATCGAGCGATCAAGAAACGGATGGGCAAAGGTGGCGTACTCTAACTGACGGCCAGGAAAGCGTGCTGCTACAGACGCGCCTGAAAACTTGCACGCGTCGATGGTGGCTTTGGCCAAAGCCTCGGAGACGATATACAGCTCGCCATTGTGCTCCAGAGCGACATACTCAAGATCGGGATGGAACGCCACGGCCATAGAAGCAGGAAGCGTCCAGGGAGTGGTAGTCCAGATAATGGTCGAGACTTTTTTGCCGGCCAGCGCGGGATCGATCTTTGCCGGATCGCTGGTGAGCCGGTACTTCACCCAGACGCTGGGGCTGGTGTGGTTGGAATATTCGATCTCCGCTTCCGCCAGCGCCGTTTTGTCATGGATGCACCAGTACACCGGACGCAGACCTTTATAGATAGCGCCGTTTTCCATGAAGTCAAAAAGCTGCCGCGCAATCACGGATTCAAACTGCGGAAACATGGTGGCATACGGCTTATCCCATTGGCCAAGAATACCGAGACGCTTGAACTGGTCACGCTGGATATTGAGAAACTTTTCGGCGTAGGCACGGCATTCCCGCCGTACAGCGATGGCCGGAATCTCCAGCTTCTTGCGGCCAAGCTTTTCATCCACCTTGATTTCAATGGGCAAGCCGTGACAATCCCAGCCGGGAACGTAGGGTGAATCGAAGCCCGCCATGGTTTTGGATTTCACCACAAAATCTTTCAGGCATTTGTTCAGCGCGTGGCCTTCATGGATGGCGCCGTTCGCGTAAGGAGGCCCGTCATGCAGGATGTAACTGGGCGCGCCACGGCGAGACTCGCGGATCTTCCGGTAAATATCCATCTTCTCCCAGCGCTCAAGCCATTTGGGCTCGTTTTGAGGCAGGTTCGCCTTCATGGAAAAGTCGGTTTTAGGAAGATTCAATGTCTTCTTAAGTTCAAGCGGCGGCCGCATTTTCACTCCAACATGGGGTCAATTCATCATTATAAACAGTCAGAGTGACGGGTTGACGCTAGACGCGAAAGACCAATGGCGAGTTGGCCCTGACGTTACGAAAGTTTCAATGTAATTTACCGATTCTTTACAGATCGTAAGGCACAATATGAACATCCAATGAAACACGCGCCGACTTTGAATTTGAGGGAACACGAGGAGAGAGAATTGCCCAAAGAAAATTCCTCGCCGACGGCGAAGCCGCATCCAGGCGAAGATGAGGCACAGAAACTTCGCCTGAGAAATGCAACTCAGGCCTCCAATTCCTCATCTGCTATGAGTGTAAGCAGATCACATGAATTCAGTAGTGAGAAGGTTACTCGGGTCGATCCAATGGCGAATCACGTAATCGTTCCCAATCAGTTCTTCGGTAAGGATGTTCCCAAGCTCAACGGCCTTCCGCAGATGCATCAGTCGATGCTGACGTCTCTGTTCATGAACGTCAAGGAAGCGATATTCCCGGAAAAATTACCGCCTCTCCGGCTTACCTCGCGCCCGGTAAACGTGGGAGAGATTTGGACCACTACCCGGCACAAGAAAGCAACTTCAGGCTCGCTGACGCTGCACGCGTTTGCGATTGCTGCATTGATTGCCGTTTCCATCTGGGGTGGACGGTCCGCTACTGTAGTGAAGCCGGAAGAGCATGTCACGCTAATTGCTCCGCCTCTGACCGATTATCAACCGGTCATGAAGCCGGTTGAAGCTCCCAAAGCCCTGGCGGGCGGCGGTGGCGGCGGCAACGCCTCAAAGATTTTTGAAAGTAAAGGACACCTGCCCAAGATTGCGCCAGAGCAGATCGCGCCTCCAACGGTTGAGATACTGAACAACAAACCAAAGCTCGCGGTTGAAGCGACCATAGTTGCGCCGGCGAACGTGAAACTGCCGGACAATCCCAACATGCCGAACCTGGGTAATCCCATGTCAGCCCGCGTGTCTGGACCTGCTTCCAACGGAAGCGGCACGGGCGGCGGCATCGGATCCGGCTCCAGCAATGGCATCGGCTCAGGCACCGGTCCGGGACATGGTCCGGGACAGGGTGGAGGTTTTGGGGGCGGTACTTATAAGCTTGGCGATATCGGTGTAACAGCTCCGGTGGCCAAATTCACTCCTGAGCCCGATTTCACGGAAGAAGCCCGTAAGGCAAAGTATCAGGGCACCGTGGTTCTGGCTGCGATCGTCGGCCCGGACGGACGCCCACGCAATATCAGAGTCGTGCGCGGGCTGGGTATGGGTCTGGATGAAAAGGCTGTCGAGCGGGTAAAGACCTGGCTGTTTGAACCCGGCAAAAGGAATGGCACGCCGGTGGCCGTAGCGATGAATTTTGAGGTGGATTTCCGACTGTTTTAATACTGCGCTTATCCACACACTTGAGAAGGAGAGGAGAACCTGCCTCTCCTTTTTGGTTTTTGGGAGAAGCAGTCAGATTCTCTCTTGGGTTTCAAGTGTTTTCTTTAAGCGACCTCGGCCGGTAAAGGGACTGTGAACAGCTTGTTGGCATCGAAGAGCTGTAGTGTTTGGAAGACGCCGTAGATGCCGTGAAGTATTTTCCGCATGGCTGCTGCCAGGGCTACCATTTTGAACTTGCCGTGAGCCAGGAGATGGCGGTAGTAAGCGCGGAAGTGGGGGTTGCGCCGGACCGCCACCAGGGCAGGCCTAAACAGAGCGTGAGCGTGGTCGTCCATTCCGCCGATGGCCAACGCGTGCATTCCGTGAGTTTTAAGGATGCCAGCCATATAGGCCCATAGTTTCGGTTGAGATTTTTCCGAGATCATGCGCTGGCGATTCTTTGTGTGGAGCAAAGCACTGAATATCATGGTCTGTCCCCCGAATCCTTTTTTGCGCGCTCCGCTGCATTGCGTCCCAGCAAGCTAAACCCGGCCTGCTGGGAGCAGCTGCGCGCGAGCCTACGGCGTAAGGAAAGAATCTTTTCTGCGCTTTACGGCACGACTGCGCAGCCCTC
Source organism: Candidatus Angelobacter sp. (assembly GCA_036497985.1). Classification (GTDB taxonomy): domain Bacteria; phylum Acidobacteriota; class Terriglobia; order Terriglobales; family Acidobacteriaceae; genus Angelobacter. Next base: position 3,214 of record DASXIL010000742.1, read on the forward strand.
GACTCCCCTTCGGCAAGCTCAGGGTCATCTCGGGCAAAGCGCTCAAGTCGTGCCCTGACACTTATGTCGTGAGCCGAAGAGCGTGAGGAAATAGTGCATCGAATCCCACCCTTTCCCAGAAGTTGAAAAAACAAGAGCCAACTTCTGGGAAAGGATGGGGCACCGGCGCATCGTGGCTTACACGACGCATGTGGCCGCACCGAGGATACAAGTCCCGCAGGGACGGTGACAGCCTGTAGCCGGGCACGGCAGTGCCCGGTGGGAGAAGATGAATTGCGAGTCCCGTGAGGGACGGCACAATTTATTCCTGGGGATCGAAGCCGTGTATTCGCAGAAGCCGTGCCATCTCCTCAGCGTGGTCGATGGTTTTATGATGCTTGCGCTTGGTTGGCGATATATTTCATCACGCGCGGAATTTGCGATCGGCTCACGCTGCAGGCGAAATATCCTTCCTGCCATTCGAAACTACGGACTTCGTTCATCCAGCCTGAGGAGTTTGCCTTGAGCAGCTGCACGCCCTTGGCAATGCTCATGGTAGCGGGAAGCGAGAACAGAGCGTGAGCGTGGTCGTCCATTCCGCCGATGGCCAACGCGTGCATTCCGTG
>DASXIL010000743.1:0-3639 GCA_036497985.1 Candidatus Angelobacter sp.
GGCCGATAAAACTCTGCACTGGCTGGAGGCGCGTGGACGCATCATCGTGATTGGTGACCTGCCCGTGCGCATGCTCGGCGTGGCCATGGACGTTACTTCGCGCAAAGCGGCGGAGCAGACGCTACGGCAGTCGGAAAAGATTGCCGCCACCGGACGCCTTGCTGCCAGCATCGCGCATGAAATCAACAATCCGCTCGCTTCTGTAATGAATGCGCTGTACATTCTGCGCACCAATTCCAGGGTCCCGGAGTCCGCTCTGGTCTACGTAAAGACCGCTGAGGAAGAACTGGCCCGCGTGGTGCATATCACCAAGCAAACGCTTGGCTTCTACCGCGAGATATCTTCTCCAGTGATGAGTTCCGTGCCACAGCTTTTTGAGGAAGTGCTGGCCGCCTATGACGCTCGCATTGAACAGGGCCGGATCGCCGTGCATAGGGATTTCAGTGATGTTGGTCCGCTGGCGGCGTTCCCCAGTGAATTGCGCCAGGTATTTTCCAACCTGGTTTTGAATGCCATTGAAGCCATTTCCGGGCCGGGAAATATCTATATCCGTGTGCGATATGGGCATGACGGGCAGGAGCGCGAAGGCATACGGGTTATCGTGGCGGACGATGGCTGCGGCATACCGGCGGAAAACATGCCGCAGATCTTTGAGCCCTTCTTTACCACCAAAGACTCCAAGGGTACCGGACTGGGCTTGTGGGTGAGCCAGGGCATTGTGCAGAAGCACCAGGGCAGCTTGCGCGTCCGCAGCCGCACCGATGAAGCAAGACACGGTACCTGCTGCAGCGTCTTTTTGCCTTTTGCCACCCACGACGTTGCAGAGGAAGATGTGCTTCCAGCATCCAGCGATCAAGCGGCGCAGGACGTGATGACCAAGACCGCGGGCTCCGGCGACGATCGCTCTGCAGCCTAAGCCGTTTTCTTGTCTCGCAAGGTGTGGAACTCGATGACCTTTCCACGTTCTGACGGTAATAGCGAGTTTGCCGGACGCAATGGAAAGCTTGCCGGAATATAAAACTCAATTAGCTTGCCCATAACCACCTCTATGGGCATGTTGTCAGGCCATCTCCGGCAGGTTACTTAAAACCGAATTAAAAATCCTAAGGTCGCCGTTCTGTTAAGCAATGCGATTCTGTCATTCGTACCTTAAAGCAATCATCGGATCTACTTTAGTTGCCCTTCTCGCGGGGATGTAGCAGGCCAGCAGCGCAACCATCGCGAGTAGCACCAGAATCGCGGCAAACACTGCGGGATCGGTTGGGCTCACGCCAAACAAGACCTTCGTCATCACACGGGTTACGCCAAAAGCCAGCACGATTCCAATGGCCAGACCGATTGCGGCCAGACGCACACCTTGAGAAATAATCATCTGCAAAACGGCTGCCCTTGAAGCGCCAAGCGCCATGCGAATGCCAATTTCATTGGTGCGCTGCGTGACCGTGTAAGACATCACGCCATAAATTCCAACAGCAGCCAGCAGCATAGCCAAGCCACCAAACAGGCCAAGCAAAATTGCTTCCAGCCGCGGCTGCGCCACGGATTGGGCAACGATTTCATCCATTGTATAGATATCGGCCATTGGCAGATTCTTATCGACTTGCACAAGCTCGCTGCGAATGGCATGGATCAGTCCCGTAGGCTCGCCTGCGGTGCGAACGACAAACGATGGGTGCATGCTGAAATCACCCTGCGTGATGGAAGCATAGACTGCAGGGTCCGCCGCCTGATCAAGTCCACCATAGCGGACATCAGGCACAACTCCCACCACGGTAAACTGAGGCGGATGCCAGCCCGCAGGAATCTGGTCCCTTGGGATCAGGTTCTCTGGCGGTGTTAGCAGCACAAGTTTGCCAATGGGATCCTGCGCAGGCCAAAAGCGGTGCGCCAGGGTTTCATTTACGACCAGGCTCAATGGCGTTGTGGATTGATCGCGCTCATCCAACACCCGCCCTTTCACGGCATGGATTCCCAATGAACTAAAGGAATGGCCTGCAATCGACCGAAATTGTACGAGAGCAACATTTTCAATACTTACAGGCAGAGGACGGTCGAGTGGGACAAAGTACTGCCCCCAGTTTTCACCCCGCAAAGGCAAGCCGGAAATCATGCCCGCGGACTTGACACCAGGCAGCCGTTCAATCCGCGAAAGCGTTTCCTGACAAAATGTAACCATCTGTGGCGGAGCGCCCACACGCAGGGGATCAGGTTGCGCATCATAAACCTGCGGCAGGCTGACGGTAAAAGAGAGGGCATGCTCGGGATCAAATCCTGCGTCAACATGTAAAAGCCTTGCAAAACTTTTGAGTGCCAGCCCAGAACCGATGAGCAATACCAGCGCCAGGGCCACTTCACTGATCACCAGCCCTTTTCGCACGGCATGGTTGCCAGAAACTTCAGAACTGCGTCCGCCTTCTTTGAGGGTTTCATTGAGCTTTCCCGCGCGGGCATTCTGGAATGCCGGCAGTAGGCCAAAGAGCATTCCAGTCAGCAGGGATGTCCCCAGTGTAAAGAGCAGTACCCAGGCATCCAGATGGATATATTGCATTTGCGGCAATAAGCCTTTGGCCAGTGGCAACAAACCGAGACAGAGATACGCCAGTCCTAATCCGACTGTGCCGCCAATGAACGCGATCAAAATGCTTTCAGTGACAAATTGCCGCAGCAACCGATGGCGGCTCGCCCCTAGAGCGCCACGAATGGCAATTTCTTTTTGCCGTCCGGCTGAGCGCGCAAGCATGAGGTTGGCCAGGTTCACGCATGCGATCAGCAGCACAAATCCCACAGCACCCAGCAGAATCAGCAAAGCTGGACGCACATCGCCCACCCAATCTTCATGCAGCGGCTTCAGGTTGGCGCCTACACCTTTGTCTTCCGGAAATTGCTCGGCAATAGACAGCATGATTGCATTTAAATCGGCCCTGGCTTGCTCCCGGCTTGTGCCGGGCTTGATCCGCCCAACCATGTTGAGAAAATAATTGTTGTGCGAATCCAGGTTGTCTTTCGATTTCCATGCCATGGGGACCCAAATCGTCCTGGGCGCGCGCCAAGAAAAACTGGCAGGCAAAACCCCGATTACGCTATAAGCTTCGCCATCCAGATGAAGAACCTTGCCTTTAATCTGTAGATCAGAGTTCAAGTGGCTGCGCCAGAACTCATAGCTCACGACCGAAACGTGGTGTTGTCCCCATTTTTCTTCGTTGGGAAGAAAATCTCTTCCCAACATTGGCTTAACACCGAGCGTACGGAAAAATTCCGCCGAGACCACCTGGCCCAATAAGCGCTCGGGATTGTCAGTTCCAGTCAGGTTGAAGTCACTGGCATAAAAACCAGAAAGGCTTGTAAATGTCTGGTTGCGCTCGCGCAAGGTGCGGAAGTCTGGCGGTGACGCTCCATAGTTCTCCAATCCCTTGGATGGAGCGCTGCAAAAAACATGCGCGAGCTGATCTGGGTTTTCGTATGGTAGCGGTTGCAGCAGGACTCCATTTACCACGCTGAAGATTGCGCTGTTCGCACCTATTCCCAGCGCGAGAGTAATAATGGCGATAGCGGTAAATGCCGGCGACTTACGCAACATGCGCAAACCATAGCGCAGGTCCTGCCGCAGGACTTCTATAAATGGCAAACCGGCCTGCCGCC
>DASXIL010000744.1:0-6460 GCA_036497985.1 Candidatus Angelobacter sp.
CGCCAAAGTTCCCAAGCTCACACCGGACCAGATCTTAGCTAACCAGACTCTGGAAACCGCTGAAAGCCAAGCCCGAGGCCTGGAAGCTCCCATGCGCAGCTACAGCCTGCTCCAGATTGCTGAAGCCTTTACTGTTTCCGATCCGGCCAAAGCCCGTGGACTTCTGCAAGACGCATTTTCCGCCTCACTCGCCGTTCAGGACGACCCTTTCACCAGGGAGAACTTGCAACAGGATATATTTCACGCGCTCCTTCCAATCTCTCAGTCTGACGTGGAGGAGCGGCTGGTGCAGGCCGAGCCACGTCCCCGCAAAGAAGTAGCTAACGGCATAATTTCGCGCTACATCGAAAAGAAACAGTTCGGCAAGGCAATTGACCTGGTCGAACAAATAACCTCTCTGGACGAATTTCCCTATGCCGCGGCCGGTCGCCTTTTGGAAGCGCTGCCGGCTGAGATGAATGCGGAGAAACAGACCTTATTTGCCTCTGCTGCCGCCAGTTACCGCGCTCATGAACACAAAGGCGCCTTCGGGACAGTTGGCAATAATAGCCTCACTGGCTTGCTTGTCCGCTTTGGTGACACCATCCCACCCAAGCTTGCCTTGGAAGCCATCGATGAAATCCTCAGCCAGGCCCGCAAGAACGACGACAAATTTTCCGTCACCGTCGGCGGCGAGGGAGGCACGGCAAGCTTCAGTTCCAACTATGAGTATCAGCTCTTTGCGTTGCTGCCTCTGTTACGCAAGCTGGATGAAAGCGGCGCCGACAACCTGCTGAAAGAAAACGCCTCACTTCAGTCCACCATGCAGCAGTATCCCAACGGAATGGATTCGGTCAGCCCCAAACCTGCTGCTTCGCCCGGTAAAGACGCTGGGCCTCCCAGCCGGGGCGCCACCATCAATGTCAGCGACAACAGCAGCAAGGCTGGCTCGGATGAAGCAATGCGTCAGGAAATGCGGCGGCGCTCAGACCTGATCCTCAAAGAGGCGGAGACCGATCCTACACAGGCCATTGCCCAGGCTTCAGCTCTTCCACTAACCATTGTTGCGTGGATGCCTTCGCCCCGGGCCAGTACCCTGGAAGCTATCGCCCGCATGAGCATGAAGAAGCAGCCTGCGTCCGCACGCCAGGCCGTCGCGGAATTGCGCAAGGCTGTCACAGACCTTCCCATGCGTGACCAGTTTAAGTACATCTCTTCCGCCGCCGACATCTATCTCCAGATGGATGATAAAGACAAAGCCGATGACGTGGTCTCCGAAGGCCTGGGCGTCGCCACCAAATTGCTGGATAACGACATCAATCCCGATAATCCCAACAAAGCGCTGAAAGCCTGGTGGCCTTCCACGGACGCCTATCGCCGGCTGGTGGAGATTGAAACTAAGATCTCTCATCCTGCAACGGCCAAAATGTTGCAGGAAATCAAGGACCCGGATATCCGCGCGCTTGAATCCATCATGTTTGCCCGCGCTCTGCTTGGCCTACCCATGAAACGCGTTACGGTTGCGGAGAAAAATAAGGACGGCAACAGAGTTCGCGTGTTCGACGACCGCTAAAAGATTCTGCTATATGAAAAGCAAAACGGCTGCCTGTAGGCAGCCGTTTGGTTTAAATTCATGAAATCTCGGATTGATTACGCCTTAGTTAAGCGGCGGTTTCGACGGCTGAGTTGCAGATCCCGTGCCCATGTCGCTTGGTGGAGGAGGATTGCTGGGTGCAGTGGAGCTCGGAGTCGTGGTGCTTCCCGGCGCACACGGAGCACCAGCAACGGTCGCTGAAGTCCCACTCGGCGAAGCTGATGCTGTTGTCGTGGTGGATCCAGCGGTCGTGCTGGTAGTTCCGCTATTTGCAGTTGCGGACGTGTTACCCGTTGAAGGGGTGCTGCTCGCCGTCGTCGAGGTTCCAGTGCTGTTGGAAGGCGTGCATGGGGCAACGGTGGTAGAAGTTCCGGTCTGCGTCTGGGTGGAACCCATGGTTCCGCCGGTTACCGATCCTGCGCTGCCTGCAACGCCCGGCGTTCCTTGAGTTGCCGCGGGGCTACCGGTGGAGGTGCTTCCGGGCTGGCTGGTTTGCAGTGTGCCCATGGAACCTGACCCTGTGGTTGAGCCGGAGCCCGTGGTGGAAATCGTTCCTGTCTGAGTTGAGGTCGTTCCGGGCTGCGTGCTGGTTGTACCCTGGCTTGTGCTTGTAGTCGTGCTTGGTGTCGCCGGGCTTGGTGTAACTGAGCCCGTGCTTTGTGCCATGGCAATGCCCGCTGACAGTGCAAACACTGATGTCGCTAGTAAAATCTTGCGCATAGAAAGCTGCTCCTTGTGAACTTGCGTGTCCGGGGTTTCCGGTCACAAAATGTAAGTCGCTCAAAACCTTCGGTTAAATATGGGATGCAGTTCCCGGGAAAGCGGATGTCGCAGCCAAAGTTGCTGGCCTTATTATTTGGCCCTTTCCAGCATCAAACGTCCGCGTTTTCCTGCCCGCTGTCTCACGCAATGGACAAAGATAGTGGTTTGCTTCTATTCTTCCGCGTGTACTTACAATAAAATGTGAAGCTCACATCGTAAGCTGATCGAGCACTTGTACTCGCCGGGATTCGTATCGTTTTTATTCTCTTTGAAGGGGAAGAGACTTGAATTCATCGTTACTGCGTAGCCGTATGCGGCTCGGTTTTTTATTAGCTCTTGTAGTGTTCTGCGTTGTTCTTACTGGAAAATCCTTTGCCCAGGATGCCGATCTCTCGGCCGAGGAGATTATCCAGATTCTCCAGGAAAATCCCGATGTTCTTGCTGAAGCCAAAGCTGAAATCGTAAGCCAGCTGCGGAATCGCGGCTATAACGTCTCTGAGAGAGACATCACGGATGATCGTCTCTTTAATCAGATCCGCTCAGACGATCGCGTTCGTCAGCTCGCTGCCAATGAACTGGCCAAGCGCGGTTTCGGCCCATCTCAGGAAAATGAGCAGATGCCTGACGAGCAGATTGTTCCGTCTGGCCAGCAACCTACCCCGCAAAACAATCAGCCAAGTAATCAGCAGAATAATCAGTCATTTCCCCAAAGCACTCAAAGCCAGGGCACTGCCGGACAGCAAGGGATGCAGGGCGGCCAGCGGGGAATGAACGGACAGTCCCGTCCGAGACGGCCTAAAAATGAAAAAGGCCCTACGCAGGAACAATATCCCCTCCGCAACTTGCCGGCTTTGCGTGATCTTTATACCCAAGCCACTGTGGACGAAACGAAACTGGAGCGCTTCGGCGCCGCTCTTTTTCGCAACAGCTCCGCCGTTGCCGATAAATCAACTCTGAGCGTTCCTGTTGGCCCGGACTATGTCCTCGGTCCGGGCGATGAACTGGTGATTGATTACTGGGGATCATCTTCACAACACATTCAACGCTCGGTCGATCGTGAAGGCCGCGTTTCGATTCCTGAAGCAGGCTCCGTCGTGGTTGCCGGACGTACCCTTGGTGAAGTGGAGCAGACCATCCAGAAGATGCTGAGCCGCCAGTTGCGCGGCATTTCCGTGGACGTGACCTTGGGCAAGCTGCGTGCTGTGCGCGTCTATGTCGTGGGTGACGTAAAGAATCCAGCCGCTTATGACATCAGTTCGCTTTCCACTGCTTTGAGCGCGTTGATCGCCGCTGGAGGCCCGACCGATACCGGATCCTACCGCACGGTAAAGCATTATCGCGGCAAGGCCCTGGTGGAAGAAGTCGATCTTTACGACCTCATGTTGAAGGGCGTGAGCTCTGGTGAGGTTCATCTTGAATCTGGCGACAGCATTCTGGTGCCGCCCATCGGCCCACAAGTAACGGTTGCAGGTAAAGTCCGCCGGCCCGCTATTTACGAGCTACGAAAAGAACAAACGCTGGACCAGATACTCGATCTGGCCGGCGGCGTTCCCGTCACCAGAGAGCTCAGCCGCATCAGGGTTGAGCGCGTTCAGGCCCACGAACGCAAAGAGATGATGAGTGTCAATCTGGCCGGCGGGGCGGGAATTCAGGCAGCCGATGATGCCTTTAAGAGGTTTCGCATTCAGGATGGCGACATCGTCACTGTCCTTCCCATTCTTCCGTACAGCAATCGCGCCGTTTACCTTGAAGGGCACGTCTTCCGTCCGGGAAAGTTCTCTTATAAAGACGGCGAAAAAGTCACCGATCTCGTTTCTTCCTATGACGATCTTTTGCCAGAACCTGCAGACCGCGCAGAAATTGTCCGCCTCCACCCCCCGGATTTCACCCCATTTGTAATTCCTTTCAACCTCCCTGACGTTCTTGCGAAAAAAGCAGAAGCTCCCAGCCTGGAGCCTTTCGATACAGTCCGTATTTTTGGCCGCTATGAAACAGATGGGCCCAAAGTTTCGATCTTTGGCGAAGTCATGCGTCCCGGCGAATATCCATTATCGGAAAAAATGACGGCAGCCGATCTTCTGCGTATGGCTGGAGGATTTAAGCGCTCCGCATATCAGCAGGCAGCGGATCTTACCAGCTATTCCGTTGTCGATGGCGACCATGTTGATTTGGACCACCGGGATATTCCTATCGGACGCGCTCTGGCTGGCGAAGCCGATACTGACGTTCTGCTGAAGCCTGGCGATGTTCTTACCATCCGGCAAATCGGCGGCTGGAATGATATCGGCGGCGCTGTCTCTATCAGCGGTGAGGTAACGCACCCGGGCCGTTATGGCATTCAGCGCGGGGAGCATCTCAGCTCCATCCTGAAGCGGGCGGGCGGCTTCTCCAGTGAAGCCTATCCTTACGCTGCCATTCTGGATCGCGCTCAGGTTCGCGAGGCCGCAGCCAAGAGCCGCGAGGAGATGGTTACTCAGATTCAGGCGCAGGGTATTGGTGCGACCGGCTCAACCGGATCTTCGTCTTCCTCATCGTCGCGGAACAACAATGCTCTCGCTCAGGAGCGCGAACGCCAGCAGCTGCTTGCCAAATTGAAACAGCTTCAGCCCAATGGCCGCCTTTCGATTCACGTCACCTCGCAAATTGAAAAGTGGGAGGGCACGCAGGCGGACGTGGAAGTCCGGGCGGGTGATACGCTCTACATTCCCAAGCGGCCAACATTTGTTATGGTGGCCGGCCAGGTTTATAACCCAATCGCCATCACGTTTAGCGCCGGGAAGCACGCTGAGTGGTATCTCAAGCAAGCGGGCGGTCCAACCTCTCTCGCCAATAAAAAAGAGATAATCGTCGTCCGCGCCAACGGAACAGTGGTGGGCCGCGGTTCAGGGGAGTGGTGGTCCGGCAATGTTTTAGGAACAACCCTGCAAGCCGGAGACACTGTTTTCGTTCCTGAGAAAGGCGCGGGCTCGGGGATTTACAAAAATCTGGCCCAGACGATTTCATTGCTTTCCGGCGCTGCCGTTGCCGTGAGTGTTATCAGGACTTTCTAACCGAAAGATTGAGTTGACCCGAATGGGAAATTGCAGGCTTGCTCTTTTACTAATTGTTTCTTTCGCAGCCACGGCAACATGGGGGCAGTCGAGTAATAGCTCGGCGGCCCCTTCGGCGCCAAAACCAACGCCCACGCCGATCGTACAGAGCGACGATTCTCACTATGCCAGCGACAATCCTGTTAAATTCCTGCGCAACCTGGGACGCGACCAGAAAACTATCTGGACCAGTCCTTTTAAAGTCCGTATTGAAGATTTAAATTGGCTTGTCCCGCTCACTGGCGTGAGCGTTGGCCTCATCAATGCAGATGCAGAGCTTTCATCGCGAATCTCCGGAACCAGTTCGCTGGGGAAGCACGCCAGTACCGTCTCCAACGGAGGCATTGCTCTGATGCTCGGCGGGAGCGGCTCTCTATATTTGCTGGGCAAATACACTGGCGATCAACATAAACAGGAAGCAGGTATTCTTGCCGTTGAGGCTGCTACCAATGCGCTGGTGGTGGGTGAGGTTTTAAAGGTAGTCACTCAAAGGGCCCGCCCCAATGACGGCAACCACCAGGGCGACTTCTTCAACAGCTCGTCAATCTCTAATTCATCGTTTCCTTCGGTGCATGCCTTGCTTGCCTGGTCTACTGCCAGCGTTTTGGCGCATGAATATACTGGCCCAGTCTCAAAGGTTTTGTTCTATGGGCTTGCAACAACTATTAGCGCCGCCCGTGTTGCTGGCCGTGACCATTTTCCCAGCGATGTAGTGGTTGGCAGCGCCATGGGATGGCTGATTGGATGGCAAGCGTATAAATCGCACCACAATCCAGAACTGCCGGGCGCAGGTTACGGAAAATTTGTCCGCGACCCTGGACCTGAAGGGTTCCCTCACGCAGAGCGCGGTTCACCCTACGTGCCGATTGATAGCTGGGTCTATCCTGCTTTTGATCGCCTTGCCGCTTTGGGCGTGCTACACAGCGGAATCGTTGGGCTCAGGCCGTGGACGCGTAGTGAATGCAGCCGTTTACTCGAAGAAATATCGGGTGAGGTCGATGCGTCCAATCCCGACGAAGCGTACCTGATCTACTCG
>DASXIL010000745.1:0-3782 GCA_036497985.1 Candidatus Angelobacter sp.
TGGCTTCGCTGGCCAGCGGGCCTGGCTCCAGGTTGTTGGCCTGTGCAATGGCCCGTTCCGTCGTACGATATTTGCGCGCAACGCCGGCCAGTGTGTCTCCCGGCTGCACTTTGTAGTATCGCCATGCCACGCGTTTTTCTACCGGAATGGTCGCAATAGCGGCTTCGTATTTGTCCTTTGACCCGGCAGGCAGCCGAAGATCAAAGGGCTGGTCCTTGGGCGTTGTGCGGCGCAGCAGGCTGGGGTTTAAGTCCACCATTTGTTCTATCGGCACGTCCACGCATTCCGCCACCAGCCGCAGGTCCACCGGATAATTGACCTTCACCACGTCATATTTCATGGCCGGATCAGGCTGTATGGCATCCAGCCCATATTGGGCCGGATTCTTTGACATGATGGTCATGGCCAGAATGATTGGGACGTAATTCTTGGTCTCTGCCGGCAGCACGTTCCGCTTATAAAGTTCCCAAAAATCGGCAAACCCGGTCCGACGGACGGCCTGCTGCACATTCCCGGGCCCGGAGTTATACGCCGCCATCGCCAGATACCAGTCGCCAAACTGGTTGTAGAGATCTTTCAAATGCCTTGCTGCCGCGCGTGTGGCTTTCTCCGGGTCCTGCCGATCGTCCACCCACCAGCTCCGTCGCAGGCCGTAACCTACGCCTCGGCTGGCCATGAACTGCCACATGCCGCGGGCGCGGGCGCGTGAAAGCGCCAGCGGTTTGAAACCGGATTCAGCCTGCGCCAGGTAAATCAGGTCCTGGGGAACGCCTTCTTCGCGGAAAATCCGAAGAATCATCTCCTTATACCGGCCTGAGCGCACCCACGCGCCTTCAAAAACGCCGCGCCCGTGCGTGGAAAAGTAATTGATGTAGCCTGCCACATATTCATTGATCATCAACGGCAGGTCAGATTGGGTAGTCTTCAGGTCGGCCTCGGCCTTGGCGGTCACACTGGCATCAGCCGGAAACGTTACCTGGTTCGCTTCGTCAATTGGGGCGGGCTCAGGCTGCTGCTCGGCAAAACCATCGCCTTCTTTAAATGCCACCATTTCCAGCTTATTGATTTCTTCTGTGATCTTGTCGAATTCCTGCTGCAACCGGTCATCGGACTTTATGTCCACCGGGCCTTGCATCAAGATGTCCACGGCGTGGTTAAAGTCCTCTTTCGCCGCATCAAGATGGCCGGCTTTGTAGTCTTCCTGTCCGGTGGCAAAGGCTTTTTCGGCTTCGGAGATCATGCTGGGAACCGGATCGGGTTTTTCCAGCTGTGGAGTCTGCGCGGGTTTCGGTGCCGGTTCCTGTGATTCCGCTGACAAAGAGACGGGCGTTGCTTCCCTGTGTTGAATGCTTGGCGCCAATGCCTGCGTTACCGGCTGCGCCGATTTCTTTGTGTCCTTGCTCTCGCACGCAACCAGTGAAATCAATCCAGCGGCGAGAATAACCATTTTTAGACGATTCAATCAGCACTCCATGTCAGCACAGGCTTGCCCTCATCATACATTTCTGCCATTTCCGTTAAACGGATCTAGTCTGTTGGACGGATCTGGCCGCCGGAGGGCAGCATCTGGTCCGCCGTTCATCGGGAACAAGGGCCGAACTCATTGTCCCATGAATGAGTTAAAAAGACTTCCAAAACAGCCGGAACCGCAGGTTACTTTGGGCGAAGTACCAGGTAAAGGCCCGACATGCCAGTCCCGAACGAGCTTCGGTTCGGCTGGCGCGGCATTACACCGCGGCGTGGTGAGCACAGAACCGGGACGCATGATCTTCATTTCCAGGCGAATCCGCTTTGTGAATCGTGTCTCACGCGTGGGCCGTCTAACCTTATAGACTCAATTGCGGTTGTTTCTCTCTTCATAAAGGATTCATACAGGTTGCGATCCCGGCTCGTTGTCTTTGTCAGCATCGTACAGGCGATTCTCTTTTTAGCGCACTGGTTCGTGTATGCCACCATTGCCCACTTCTGGGGCGGTGTGGCGACGTCCTGGGGTGTCAAACTGGCATTCGGGCTGCTTTCCGTGAGCTTTGTGGCGGCGTCTCTGCGTGGCTGGTACTCGTATCGGCCTCTGGTCCGTTTTATCTATCTGATCTCCGCGCTCTGGCTTGGATTTGCCAGCTTTTTTATGCTGGCCTCGATTGCCAGTTGGATCATTTACGGAGTAAGCGTTGCTTCGGGTTTGGGCTGGCGGCCGGATTGGGTCGCCGGCTCGGCTTTCGCTATTGCAGCAGTAGCTGGTCTTTATGGACTGCTGAATGCAGCGTGGCCGCGCGTCGTCCGCATCAGTGTGGCGCTGCCCAACCTGCCTCCGCAGTGGCGTGGACGAACGGCTGCGCTGGTCAGCGATCTTCATCTCGGACATGTGCGTAATGGCCGCTTTGTGCGGCGCGTAGTGAACAAGCTTCTGGAGCTTCAATCCGACATTGTGTTTGTTGCGGGCGATCTTTACGATGGCGTTGCCGCCGACTTTGAAAAACTGGCGCGTCCGTGGGCCGACCTGGTTTCGTCGCCACAAGCCGCAGCGCTGGGGGTCTATTACATTGCGGGCAATCATGAAGAGTTCTATCGCAATGCAGAATATCTGCCTCCGCTGCTGCGGGCGGGTATCCATGTTCTGAACAATGAAAAAGTTGAAGTCGATGGGCTACAGCTTATTGGCGTTCACTATGGTGATGCCGTCAATGCCGACCGGTACCGCTCGATTTTGCGCAGCATGAAGCTTGATCGCACGCGCGCCAGCGTTCTGCTTCTGCACGCTCCGGTGCGCTTGCCCATCAGTGAAGAAGAAGGCATTTCGCTGCAGCTTTCCGGCCACACCCATGGTGGCCAGTTCTTTCCCTGGACGCTGATTGCTCAGCGCGTCTGGAAAAAATTTATCCACGGATTGCAACGCTTCGGGGCGCTACAGGTCTACACCACCTACGGCACAGGCACATGGGGTCCGCCTCTGCGATTGGGAACGCAGCCGGAAATCGTGCTGATCACGTTTGAGTGAAAGCCCCGGACTATCTGCCCAAATCATGGTCTTGACAAATGGTACAGGCATAGATAATCTATGCGTTGAAAGACTAGGCTTAGGCCTTCTTTGTCTATGGCAAAAAATGAAATGCTTCCCGGAACACTCAGCATGTTGATCTTGCGGGTGCTCCAGCCTGGGCCCATTCACGGTTATGCCATTGCCCAGCGCATCCACACGCTCTCAAGAGAATTGCTGCAGGTGGAAGAGGGGTCGCTTTATCCTGCTTTGCAGCGAATGCTCCTGAAAGGCTGGGTCAAAGCGGAGTGGGGAATTTCCGAAACCAATCGCAAAGTCCGTTTCTACAAGTTGACCGCCGAAGGACGGAGGCGGCTGCAGTCGGAGATTGAAGACTTTGACCGTATATTGCATGGCATCCAGGCTGTCATGTCCAAGGCCTAAAGGAGGTCTTATGGGCGAGTTCTTTCGTCGCATTCATTACTTGTTGAACCGGAACAAGCTGGACCGCGAGCTGCAGAACGATATCGAATTTCACCGTGAGATGCTCTCCCGGGAGTCGCGCAAGGATTTCGGCAACGCTGTCCTCGCGCGCGAGCGCTCGCGCGAAGCCTGGGGCTGGGGCTGGTTGGATCGGCTGGCACAGGACGTGCGTTTCGGTTCCCGGCTGCTGAAGAAAGCGCCCGGCCTGGCTTTCACCGCGATTACGGTTCTGGCTTTGGGCATCGGAGTGAACGTAACGGCGTTCAACCTTGTGGACGTGATGTTCTTCAAGCCGCTGCGCGTGCGTGATCCGCACTCGCTGGTC